>DOEZ01000635.1 GCA_003532715.1 Planctomycetaceae bacterium | reverse complement strand
GTGGGAACCTCGGCCAGTGCCGTGTTTTCGTCGAGAAACAGGCTCAGCGTGACTTCCATCGCGGCCAACGTGAGTTTGTCGACCCGCACGATCCGCGCCAGCGGGTTCTTGCGAATCCGCGTGATCAGGTCGGCCCGGCCCAGGATGAGCCCGGCTTGCGACGCGCCGATGAGCTTGTCGCCGCTGCTGGTCACCAGGTCGGCGCCATCGCGGATCGACTCGGGCAGCGTCGGCTCGGGCTCGAATCCGAATCGCGAGAAATCGACCAGCGAACCGGCTCCCACGTCGTCGATCACCGGCACGCCGTGCCGCCGGCCGATCTCGACCAACTCGGCTAGCGAAACCTCCGATGTAAAACCCGTGATTTTGTAGTTGCTCGGGTGGATCCGCATGATGGCTGCCGTGTTCTCGGTGACGGCCGCTTCGTAATCGCGCGGGTGGGTCTTGTTCGTCGTGCCCACTTCGACCAGTCGCACGCCGCTCTTCTCCATCACGTCGGGCAGGCGGAAAGAACCACCGATTTCGACCAAATGGCCTCGCGAGACGATCACCTCGCGACCTTGGGCGACGGTGTTGAGCACGATCATCGTCGCGGCGGCGTTGTTGTTGACGATCGTGGCCGCCTCGGCGCCGGTGAGCCGCTGGAGGAGCCGCTCGATCGGCGCGTCGCGTTGGCTGCGTCGGCCCGTGTCGGGATCGGTCTGCAGCAGCGAGTACCCGCCGAACTGCTCCTCGAACCGTCGCAGGACGGCCTTGGGCAACACGGCGCGGCCGAGACCCGTGTGAAGGATAATGCCCGTGGCGTTGATCACGTTCTGATAATAGGGTCGCTCGGCGGCGTCGGCCCTCTGGCGCACGCGGGCCAAGAGAAGAATCCGCAGGCCGGCTTCGTCGGTTTCGCCGACGACCGCGTCGGGCGAGTCGGCGAGCAATTCGCCGCGAAGCTGCTCGACGGCCGCACGCACGCAATCGACCAGGACGCGACGCGGCATCCGCTCGGCCAAGGCGGCCAACGACGCATCTTGCAGAAGCGATTCGACGGCGGGCAGTTTCGATAGGAGTTGGCGGTCAACCATGTGTGTGGTCCGTTTCCCAAATAGATTCCGGGGCCTCAGCGGGAGAGTTACCCAGCCCCATTCTACCTCACCCCCCTACGGCGTCAAGGATCGCCCAACAAGGGGCTACCGGCGGCTTGAGTGGCACGAGTGCGACACAAACCGCCTCTCGCGCCCTTCGCTCATCGCTTCCGGCGGCTTATAATTCTTGGTTACCACTGTCGTTGGCGTCGTCGGAGAAACGTTCGTGCAAATCGTTAGATATCCACATCCTTGCTTGAGACGAAAGTCGAAACCTCTTGTTCGGGTCGATGCCGAGCTTCGGCGGATGATCGCCGAGATGTTCGAGTTGATGTACGAAGAAAAGGGCATTGGGCTGGCTGCCAATCAGGTCGATCTGCCGTATCGCTTCTTCGTGGCCAATTTGACGAGCAATCCGGCCGCGAAGGATCAAGAGGTCGTGTACCTCAATCCGGTGATAAAAACCCACGGCGGGACAGCCGAGGCCGAGGAGGGGTGCTTGAGTTTCCCCGGCATATGGGCTCCCGTCCGCCGGCCCGAAAAGGTCACCCTGACCGCGTTCAATCTGGCGGGCGAGGAGGTCCGACTGGAGGCCGACGGCCTGCTTGGCCGGGCGATTCAGCACGAAGTCGATCACCTCGACGGAGTGGTCTTCGTCGACCGGCTCAGCCCGACCAGCGAACTGGAAGTGCGAGAGGCGCTCGAATCGCTCGTGCGTCAATTCGACGACGACCAGGCCCGGGGACTAATCCCCAGCAACGAGGCGATTATCGCCCGCCTCGATGAGTTGGAGCGACTGCGGACGTAGGCGAGCGGGGGACGTAAGTCCCCTGTTGAGTTCGAGTGGATAGTGAATAGGAGATAGGTGTTTGCGTTCCAAATTCCTAAATCCCTAAATCCGTTCCCCCAACGAGATACCAAACCGTGCGAATCGTAATGATCGGGACTGGGCCGTTTGCCGTGCCGACCTTTCGGGGTCTGATCGGTTCGCGCCATGACGTCGTTCTGCTTGCCACCGCGCCCCTGCGGCTGTGTCGCGGCAAGCTGATTGAGACCGAATGCCCCATGCGCAAGGTGGCCGAGTCGTCGAGCATCCCGATCTTCGACCCCGAGGACATCAATTCGCCTGAGTCGATTGCCCGGCTCGCCCGGGAGAAGGCCGATTTGTTCGTGGTCTGCGATTACGGACAGATCCTGTCGCACGACGCCCTGGCCGCTGCCCGGCTAGGCGGAATCAATCTGCACGGGTCGCTGTTGCCCAAGTATCGTGGCGCGGCGCCGATCAACTGGGCCATTTACCACGGCGAAACAAGCACCGGGGTGACGGTGATCCACATGACGCCCAAGGTTGACGCCGGGCCATGCATCGCCCAGGCATCGACGCCGATCGACCCCAACGAGACGGCCGCCGAACTCGAAAAGCGGCTCTGCCAATTGGGCGCGCCGCTGATCCGCAAAACGCTCGACCTGCTCGACGAGGGCGAAGTCGACGCCCTGCCGCAAGATCTGACGCACGCCTCGCGCGCGCCGCGGCTGAAAAAATCGGACGGGCTGATCGACTGGACGCGCCCGGCCCTGGCGATCAAGAACCATATCCGCGCGATGGAACCGTGGCCCCGAACGTGTACCCTCTGGCACCGCGCCGACGGCGAACCCGTCCGACTGATCCTCGGGCCGGTCGACGTCGTCGAGTCGCCGGCCGAGCGGGTGGCGCCGGGCACGGTCGTCGAAGCCGAGGCCGATCGGCTCGTGATCGCCACCGGCCAAGACGCCGTCGCGCCGCGAAGCCTCCAACCGGCGGGCAAGAGGATGCTCCAGGTCGACGAGTTCCTCCGGGGATACCACGTTCGGCCCGGCGACCGGTTCGGACCCGAGTAGACCATGACCAAGAGCTTCTTCATCGAAACGGTCGGCTGCCAGATGAACGTGCTCGACAGCGAATTGGTCGCGTCGAGCCTGTTGGAGCGGGGCTACGCCCAGGCCGAGTCGGCTCGCGAGGCCGACGTGCTTCTGTTCAACACGTGCAGCGTCCGACAGCACGCCGAGGACAAGATCTACAGCGCGCTGGGTCGGCTCAAACACGCCAAGAAGCACCGCCCGTCGAAACTCATCGGCGTGGTGGGTTGCATGGCGCAGAAGGACGGGGCCTTGATCTTCCGGCGCGCGCCGCACGTCGATCTGGTGGTCGGGCCGAGTCAGTTGGGCCGGCTGCCTGAGTTGATCGACGAAGCGGCGGCCGGGCCCGTGCTGGCCGTCAGCGCCGACCGCAACGCCGAGACACATCGCGAGGCGCGAGCCAGTTTTGTCCCGTTCAATCCAGCGCGTCGTGCCGAGACGCGTGGCTCGGCCCACCAGGCCATGGTGCGGGTTGCCTTCGGCTGCGACCATTTTTGCAGCTATTGCATCGTGCCGAGCGTGCGCGGGCCCGACCAGAGCCGGCCGATCGAGCAGATCGAGGAGGAAGTGCGCCGGCTCGCGCGGCAGGCGATGCGGCAAGGCGTCGCCTTCGAGGCGACCCTGATCGGCCAGACGGTCAACAGCTACCGCTACCGCGACGGCGACAAAACCTATCGCATGGCCGATTTGCTCGAGCGGCTCAATCCGATCGAGGGCCTCTCGCGACTGAAATTCGTGACGAATCATCCGCGTTACATGACCCAGGACCTGCTCGACGCGGTCCGCGATCTGGAAAAAGTGGCTCCCTACCTGCACGTGCCGGCGCAAAGCGGCTCGGACCGGATGCTGCGGCTGATGCGCCGCGGGTATACTTCGGCCGAATATCGCGAAATGCTTGGGCGGATCCGCGAGACGATCCCCGGCGCGGCCGTCACGAGCGACTTCATCGTCGGCTTCTGCGGCGAGACCGAGGCGGAGTTTCTCGAAACGGTCGAACTGGTCCGCGACGCGCGGTTCAAGAACAGCTTCATCTTCAAGTACAGCCCCCGGTCGGGCACCCACGCGGCCGAGCACCTCGACGACGACGTGCCGGAGGAAGAGAAACGCCGCCGCAACAACGAACTGCTGGCCGTGCAAAACGCCATCAGCGAGGAGGACAACCGGGCGATGGCGGGCCGCACGGTCGAAATCCTCGTCGAAGGGCCGAGCAAGGCGAGCATCAAACGAGAATCGACCGACGAGAACTCGGCGGAGGAATCGTCGGCGCATAGTCGCCTTTCGCTCCGCGAAAGTAGCGCTGACAAGCATAACGTCTTTGAGCGTGACAAGGGCAAGAATGAGGTCCGTCGAAGCCGTGTCCCGGAGAGTGATGGCTCCGACAGTACCGAGCGAGAAGACATCGCCGACGCCACGCTACTTTCGCGGAGCGAAAGGCGACTATCGAGTCCCCAGCCGGATGCGATCCAACTCGTCGGCCGCACGGCCGACGACCGCATGGTTGTCTTCGACGGGACCGCCGAGCTGATCGGCCAAATCGTTCAGGTCGAGATCGAAAGAACCAGCCCGTTCACGCTGTTCGGCAGGATAAGTTGACCGAGAAGCCCATGGACATCGCCACGCTTCGCGACTATCTCGACGATCCCGGCAAGGCGGCCGGTTGGCTCGCGTCGTTGGGGCTGACCGATTTCACCCGGGCACATGCGGCCCTGGTTGAGATGGCGACTTCGGGCCTCACGCTCGATCTGGCCGCGTCGTTGGCCGGCCATCTCGAACGGTTCCTGGTCGAGTGTCCCGATCCCGACATGGCGTTGAACAATCTGTGCCGGTTCGTCGCGGCCACGCGCAACCGGCTGTCGCTGGCGGCGTTTTTCGACCGCGATCCGGTCGCGCTTCGCGACGCGATCCAGATATTCTCGAACAGTCAGTATTTGAGCGATCTTCTGGTGGCCGATCCCGAAAGCCTTGACCTGCTGCGGCTGACCCAGGGCGAGCCGCTTGCGCGCGAGACGCTGGTCGAGGAACTGGTTGCCGAGATCGATCAACTCGAGCGCGACCAAGCGGTGATGGGCGCGCTGCGCCGGTTCAAGTACCGCGAAACCTTGCGCATTGCGTTTGCCGATATCATCCGCGGATACGGCGTGCGGACGATCGCCCGGCAGATTTCGCTCGTCGCCGACGCCGTCCTGGAAGCGGCCCTACATGCCGCGTGGAAGCGAATCGTCCCGCGCCGGGGAACGCCTCGGCGCGCCGACGGCCGACCGGCGCGCATGGCCGTCTTGGGCATGGGCAAACTGGGCGGCGTCGAACTGAACTACAGCAGCGACATCGACCTGGTCTTTCTCTACGACGAAGACGGCATGACCGACGCGCAGCGGCCGATCACCAACCAGGAGTTCTTCAACCACCTGGCTCGCGAATTCGTTCGCCTGTTGACCGAATCGACCGATCTGGGCGGCGCGTATCGCGTCGATTTGCGGCTCCGCCCCGACGGCCAGCGAGGATCGATGGTCAATAGCATGGCGGCCGCGCTGAGCTACTACGACCTGCGCGGCCGAACGTGGGAGCGCCAGGCCTACATCAAGGCGAGGCCGGTCGCCGGCGACCTTGAACTGGGAAGCGATTTCCTCAACCGGCTTCGACCTTGGATCTATCGCCGTTATCTCACCCGGGCCGACATCAGCGGCATCAAAACGCTCAAACGGCGTATCGAACGCCGGGCGAGTGACGAAGGCGTCGATCAGCGGAACGTCAAAACCGGACACGGCGGCATCCGCGACGTCGAGTTCGTCATCCAGTTTCTCCAGATGCTCAACGGGGCGAGCACCCCCGACGTGCAGACCGGCAACACGCTCGACGCGATCGCCCAGCTCGAGGACGTCGGCTGCCTGAGCCATCTCGAACGGTCGCTGTTGAGCGAGAATTACGAGTTTCTGCGCAAGATCGAGCAT
This sequence comes from Planctomycetaceae bacterium, assembly GCA_003532715.1. Lineage (GTDB taxonomy): Bacteria > Planctomycetota > Planctomycetia > Pirellulales > Thermoguttaceae > UBA11386. The sequence goes on along the minus strand of DOEZ01000635.1, from coordinate 5,978 downwards.
CGGCTTCAGATTCTATTCGATCTGCAAACGCACCTGTTGCCCGAATCGGCGACCGAGATGCGCAAGGTGGCGTTGCGCATGGGCTACGCGGACACGGCCGATTGCACGGCGCTCGAGGCGTTTTCGGCCGACTATGCCGACAAGACGGCGGTCAACCGGCGAATACTCGATCACTTGCTGCACGACGCTTTTCCCGACGACGCCCAGGCCGAGGCCGAAGTGGATTTAGTGCTCGACCCGCGCCCACCCAACGAGCGGATCGAGGAGGTCTTGGGCAAATACCATTTCCGCAACGTCAAGCTGGCCTATCAGAACCTGATGGCGCTGGCCGAGGAGAATATCCGGTTTCTCTCCACGCGACGATGCCGCCATTTTCTCGCGGCCATTGCACCCCGATTGCTCGAAGCTATTTCGCGAACGCCCGATCCCGACTCGACGCTGATCAACCTCGACAAGGTGAGCGCCTCGCTCGGCGGAAAGGGCGTACTTTGGGAACTGTTCAGTTTCAACCGCCCCTCGTTGCGGCTCTACGTCGAACTGTGCGCGTACAGCCCCTATCTGTCGGGTATCCTGACGAGCAACCCGGGCATGAGCGATGAGTTGATGGACAGCCTCGTTCTCGACCGGCTTCCGAGCCCCGAGTCGCTCAAGGCGTCGCTGGCCGAATTGTGCCAAAGCGCCGAGAACGTCGATCCGATCCTGCACAGCTTCAAGATCGACCAGAAGCTGCGCGTCGGCGTGCGCGACTTGCTGGGCAAGGAGGACATTCAATCGACCGCGGCGGCCCTGTCGGCCATCGCCGAGGCGTGCCTGACCCGCGTGGCCGAACACGAGTACAAGCAGTTGATCGGCAAATTCGGCCGACCGACGATCGTTCGCGAAGCGGACGGTTCGTCGGACCGCGCGGCGCGGCCGTGCGAACCGATCATTCTCGCGTTGGGCAAATTCGGCGGACGCGAGATGAACTACCACAGCGACCTCGACCTGGTCTTTCTGTACGAGGCCGACGGCCACACTGAATCGACGTCCGACGGCGGCCAGGAACGCACGACGAATCAGCACTTCTTCAGCGAACTGAGCCAGCGCATCATCAAGCGGATGAGCCGGTCGGGCGTGTTCGGACGGCTCTACGAGATCGACGCGCGGCTTCGGCCCACCGGCAAGAGCGGCGCGCTGGCCACGTCGCTGGTCGAATTCGAACGCTACTTCACCGAGGGCGACGGACAACTCTGGGAGCGTCAGGCCCTGTGCAAGGCTCGGGTCGTCCACGGGTCGGCGCGCGTCGCCGCGGAGGCCCAGCGGATCGTCCGTCGCGCCGCGTTCGAAAGCCCCTGGCGCGACGAGAACGCCGAGGAAATCCGCCGCATGCGGCGGCGACTCGAGGTGAACGACACGCCGGCCGATCTGAAACGCGGCACGGGCGGAATCGTCGATATCGAGTTCGTCGTGCAGATGCTGCAACTGAAACACGGCCGGGCCCATCCGGCGATTCGCCGGCCGAACACGCCGGCGGCACTGGCCGCATTGCACGCCGAAGGACTGCTCGACGACGACGATTACGAGTTCTTCGACCGCGGCTACCGCTTTCTGCGGACGCTCGAATCGCGGCTGCGGCTCATCAGCAACACGCCGCAACGCATTTTGCCCGACGAACCGACCGAACTGGCCAAGCTGAGCCACCTGATGCGCTACGCCGACAACGACGCCCTGCTGGCCGACTATCGTCGCTATCGTGAAGAAAACCGGCGGCGATTCGACCGCATATTCGACGCGGCGCGAAAGTAGTAGGGCGGGGCGATTGCAGCGGGGCCTGTCGGACGAGCGCCAATTCCACGAGTGAATTAGCTGCTATCGCCCCACCATACCTGTTGCGCCGCCTTCGGCAACGGGAACAAGGTGAAACGCCTCACCTCACCCTTCGCGGCGATGTTGTTTCCAAAACATCATCGTGGGCGAGCCGCCGAACGAAATGGCCATCCAAGCGGCTTCGTCGATTTCTTCTTGCGAGAAGCCCATGGCCCGGGCCTTTTTGAGATGGGCCTTGACGCACGGTTCGCACTTGGCCAGGACCGACAGGGCGATGGCGATCGACTGCTTGGTGGCCACGTCGAGCGATCCGGGCGCCCCGCTTTGCTGCAGAAATGCCTGAAAACTCTGCTCGATAGCTCGGACGCCTGCGTCGTCGCCACCGCCGCTTGACACCGGCGATTCCGACGCGCAACAAACCGATTCGTCCGCGCGGGTGGCGACGGGCGCGGCGGTGACGGGCGCCGCTGCTCGGTCGACGGCTGGCTGCCCGGCGTCGCGAGGCTCGGGCAGAGGCCGCTTGCCTGAATGACGCACGAAAACACGGCCTTCTCCCGGGCCGACCACGCGACCCACGACGGCCGCCGCGCCGCCGTCCTGTTCATGCAGCCGGGCGAGAAACGCTTCGGTCTTCTCCTCGGGCATGGCCACCAGCAGTCCGCCGGAAGTCTGCGCGTCGAAGCAGATTTCGAGCATGGCGGCGGGCACGTCGTCGGCGTTGGCGACGAACTGGGCCGACGACTCGCGATTCCGCTCGATTCCGCCCGGCAGGATGCCGTCGGCCGCGCATTGCAGCACGTCGGGCAACAAGGGCAGGTCGTCGAGCATGATTTCGACGTCGACGCCGCTGGCCCGAGCCATCGACCCGAGGTGGCCCATCAGCCCGAAACCGGTCACGTCGGTCGCCGCGTGAGCGCCGAACTCGACCATGGCCTCGGCGGCGTGCCGGTTGAGCGTGGCCATCCAGCGAGCCGATTCGGCGACGGCCTCGTCGCTGGCGCGATCGATCTGGGCGGCGAAGGCCGTGATGCCGATCCCCAGCGGCTTGGTCAGCACGAGCCGGTCGCCCGGCCGCGCCTTGGCGTTGGTCACCATGGCCTCGGGCCGCACCAGCCCGGTGACCGCGAAACCGGCCTTGATCTGGGGATCGTTGATGCTGTGTCCGCCGACCACGGGCACGCCCGCCTCGGCCATTTTGTCGATGCCGCCGCGAAGGATCTCGCGCATGACTTCCTCGGGCGCTTCGCGAATCGGAAACGCCACGATCGACAACGCCACCAACGCGCGCCCGCCCATGGCGTAGACGTCGCTGAGACTGTTGGCCGCCGCGATCTGGCCGAACGTGTACGGGTCGTCGACCGACGGGGCGAAGACGTCGACCGTTTCGACCAGCGCTTCGTCGTCGTTCAGAAGATACACGCCCGCGTCGTCGCCCGCCGCCGAGCCGACCAGCACGCGCGGGTCGTCGTATTCGGGCAAGCCCTTGAGCACGCGAAGCAGCGAAACCTGGTCGATTTTCGAGGCGCAGCCCGGACTGTCGACCAACTCCGTCAGCCGCACCGGACCGGAGACGGCCATCGGCAACCGCTCGCCGGCGCACAGACACACGTCTTGCTCCTTGAGCAGGTCGCACGGGCATGGTTTCTTCGGATCACAGACGCAGTGTCCCAACCGCATGGACCTTTGCATCACCCGCTTTCGCTTCGCGACGTCTTTCATCGGAAAAACCCTAATGGGGAGGTCGGTAAACCTTCATCATAAACCGAATACTCCTCCGGGGCAAGTTGGCCGAAACCTCCGGAATTTCACCGCCGAGACTTGGAGATGGGGACATGCGAAAAAGCCGAGAAGCCCCGAGATGTGTTCCGCCCGGCTTTCCAACAACCGGGCGCCATGGACCGCTTGTCCGTCCTTGGGGAGACAATTCGTAGGATGCGTCTGGACACATCAAGAACGCCCTGAAAGGGCACGACAACCGTCTCACAACCGCTCACCAGCCAAGTGCCCCGTGCTGAAAGCCGCTTGAAGGTTGTATCCGCCGATCGGCCCGTCGACGTCGAGCAATTCGCCGGCGATGAACAGGCCCGGAATGAGCTTGCTTTGCATCGAGCGAGAATCGATCTCGTCGAGCGCCACCCCGCCGGCCGTCACTTCGGCTTTCTCGAACCCCAATGTTCCCGTTGCCGCAACGGCCATTTCCTTTACGGCCGCAACGAGCCGCAATCGTTCGTGCCGGGCCAGTTCGGCGGCGCGGCGATCGGGCGGCACTTGCGCCTCGCGACACAAAGCCTCGGCCAGTCGCGCCGGCAGCCACTCGCCCAACAGCCTGCTCGCCTGCCGCCGTCCCTCGCCGGCCGCCGCTTCGGCAAGCATCGCATCGAACTTCTCGCGAGATACGCCCGGAAGAAAATCACAGACCACCGTCGGACGCCGACCGCGCGGCGCGGCGCTCACGTGGCGGCTCAGGTCCATCGCCACCGGCCCGGAGAGCCCAAAATGTGCGAACAACAACGAGCCGCGTCGCTGGGCCGTCGGTTTCGCGTGTCGTGTGTCTTGAATATCGTCAGGCTGCCTGTCCGCCCGTTCGACTACGCTCAATCGCACGTCGGGCAGCGTAATGCCTTGCAGCTCTTTTACCCAGGCGTCGTCGGTCGTAATCGGCACCAGCGCCGGCCGGGGCGCGACGATCGCGTGGCCCAGCGCGGCGGCCCAGGCGTAGCCGTCGCCGGTGGTTCCGCAGCCCGGATACGACTGCCCACCGGTGGTCAGGACAACTTCACTCGCATGATAGACGGCGTGCGGAGCGGCGAGCCGGAAACCGGACGCCTCGCGGAGGACATCGGCCACGGACGTGTTGGCTTTGAGCGTCGCGCCGCTTCGGCCAAGGCGTCGCAAGAAGGCGGCCAAAACGTCGTCGGCCCGATCACTGGCCGGAAGAATCTTTCCGTCCGGCTCGGTTCGGCAGGCGACGCCCTCGGCTTCGAGCAGGCCAACCAGCCGGGCCGGGTCCAACGCGGCCAACGCCGATCGAAGGAATCGGCCCGAGCGGCCGAACGCCTCGGCGACGCCCCGGGCGTCGGCCGCGTGGGTCACGTTGCAATGCCCTCCGCCGGAGATCGAGATTTTCACCCCGGCGACGCGGTTCTTTTCGAGCAGCAGCGTCTTGCGTCCGCGCTCGGCCGCCCGGCACGCCGCCAACAACCCAGCCGGTCCCGCGCCGACGACAATAACATCCCAACGATTCACGAGGCGGTTCTTTCGTTCGAGGGTTGCAATTGCGAAGATTCTGTCCCAAAGGGATTGCGGAAGAAGGCCCTTCGGGCTAACGAGGATTATTCACTTCTGACGAGCGGCGATAATCGTGAGGACGAAGGCGATGTAGTGGAGCAAGAGAACGCCGATTCCCGAATTAAGACTAACGTTTTGCCCTTTGCCAGAGAACAGGGCTCCGAGAAGTGTTAATCCGAAAACGGCCAACACGAGGCAAGCCGGAATAGCCAGCAATCGGAAGAAACTAACTGGGGTGTAGTCGGACTCTTGTTCGGTCGGCGCGTCCACCTTGTGTTCCTCGCTCATCGCTCGGTCTCCCATTAACAGGTCTAATCAAATTCGAGCGGACGTGGTCCGCTTTCTTGTGAATGAGTCCCGACGTGGCATTGCCGACTAACTTGGTTTCTGCTGCGGATACCATTATAGGTGGGGCGATTGCAGTAAGCCTTGTCGGAAAATCTCGCATTCTACGGTAAAACTTGCCGCAACCGCCTCACCCTACCTGTTACGCCGCCTTCCACAACAGGAACTACTTAACCCGCGCGCCGGGTGTACACGGCCGGTCGGGACGGAGCAGGACGACCGCGTCGCCGTCGCCGGCGGCCAGCAACATGCCGGACGATTCTTCGCCGCGAATGAGGGCTTCTTCGAGATTGTTCAGCACGATCACCTGGGTGCCAACCAGCGCCGCCGGGTCGTAGTGGCCTCGAATGCCGGCCACGATCTGCCGCTCGGCCCCGGCCCCGGCCCCGTCGACGTCGATCCGCAGCAGCAGGAGCTTGTCGGCGTTTGGGTGTTCGCGGGCGGCGGTGATCGTCGCCACCCGCAGATCCAATTTGGCAAACTCTTCGTAAGAAATGGGGGGTTTCATGGCGAGGGGAGTCCTTCCAAGGTGTGAGGGG
>DOEZ01000615.1 GCA_003532715.1 Planctomycetaceae bacterium | reverse complement strand
CGGCGCGGCGCTTGGACGGTTCCGACATGAAAGACCTCTGGCTGGACGCGCGCGTCGGGCTGTCGCCCGAAGCCGCGCATGCGGGGTGGGATGGCTGCCCGCGCGGAGCAGACCTAGGCTTGGTCCGCCGCCCACCTTTTCATTCTAATCACGCGCGACGTCCTTGTCACCCTCGGATTCCCGTCTGGCGAGGGGGCGTGAGTTGGGGAAAGCACCCTATTGGCCGTCTTGGCCTATTCAATTGGGGTGGGATTGGGCGGAGGGATTCTCACTCGATCGGTGGCGTCGGGGGCTGCTTGGGCGATCCAGGGCGGCGTGGCAGTCGCGTCCGGTTCTGTCGCGGTTCGGTCGTCGCCCGCGATCGGTGCGTGACGTTTGTGGTTTGCCGCGGTTGCCGATTCTACGCCGAAAGCCCTGGGAACGATCCGCTCGGCATCGGCTGCGGGGGGCAGGACGCGGATCGGCGAAGCGTCGGCCGTCGGGGCGTTGGACGTCGGGGCGTCGGGCGTCGGGGCGTTGGGCCCGTCGAGCGCGTTTGGCGCATTGGGCGCGTCCAGCGGCGGGAAGTTTTGTTCGATGATGCCGGGGTCGATTTCCTCGGGCAACTCGGGCACTTCGGGCACCAACTGCCGCAGGTAATCCTCGAACGAGGCGTCGTCGAGCCACATGCCGCGGTTGTCGAGTCGCATGACGCCGAGGTCGAACGCGAGATTGAGGCGTTGGACTTCGTAATCGACCCAGACCTCGAGGAAGCTATTTTGTTCGTTCAGGAGATTGTTGATCGAATCGACGACGTCGCGCGCGGCCGTGTCGCCGAGTCCCCGGCCGCCGACCGCGGGAGGCCGGTGGAGCAGGTCGTATTGTTTCAGGTAGACCTGCGTCGCCGCGATATGGACGGCGGCTCGCCGCTGCTCGAAGTTGATCTGGGCCAATTGGATGGCCCGCAGGGTTCGCCGCAAAGCTTGATAGACTTCGTCTTCGTAGGCGTAGTATTCGCGGCGCGCCTGTTGATAGGCAATCAGCGCGCGTCGGTAGCGGTTTCGTTCGACCAATCGGGTGAGCGGCGCGTCGAATTCCAACCCGACGCGGAGACGGCCTCGCGTTCCCTGGAATTGCACCGGGCTGTCGTTGACCGTCCTCAGGTCGCCGCTAAAGGTGACGTTGAGATCGCTTTCCAATTCGTTGGCGACCACTTCGATCTGGCGCCATTGGTCGACCAAGGCGGCCCGAGCGTTTTTCCAGTCGCGGCGGTTGGTGCGCGCGATTTCGAGCGCGGCGCGCGGATCGAGGTCGAGTGGTTTGAGCGTGATCGAGTCAAGTCGGGTACGGGCCTGGCAGAGCGAGAGTTCGACCAGTTGTCCGGCAAGCAATCCAACGCCGGTTTTTAGCTGTTCGCGCAATTCGGCGTCGTTCTTTCCGGCCTCGGGAGCGGCACTGGCGCGGGAGGCCATCGCGTCGAGTTCGGTGAAGTTGAGTTCCATTTTCTGGCACAACTCGTCGTAGTCGCGTTCCAGCGTCACGACGCGGTCGTCGAGGTTGCGCACATCGACGATGCTGGGATCGGCGTCGCCGGTCTTGAATTCCGGCCGCCTTGCCAGCAGAAGCAGGTTCTCTCGCCGGGCTGGAAGCGATTCATCCAGCCGCTTCATGTCCTCGGCCACGTTGCGAATCTGACGACGGCATTCAGCGATGATCGAACCAAGCGATTGCACGTCGGCCGACAAGACCGCGCCGGGCTGGGGATCGCGCAGATCGGCGAGGATGGTCGTTACTCGGTTTTGCGTCTCGGTCAGGTCGGCCGAGATCAAGTCGAATGGCGCGAGAAGCGGATCGGCAACCTTGGTGTCGAGTCCCGGGGGCAACCCCAGCAGAATCTTGTAGGAGTCCATCGCGTTTTGGTACTGATTCTGCAAGTCGAGAAGCCGGATCTGGGCCTGATAGTGCTGCAACCGGGCCTGCTCGACTTGGAACCAGTCGACTCGTTCGGCGTTGAAGAAGGCTTTGAGTTGTTCAAAACTGTCGCGCAGCGCGACGACGTTAGCGCGCTGATTGGTGATCAACACCTGCTGACGCAGCAAGGCCATGAGTCCTCCCACGGCGCCGCCACCGCCGGGGCTCAGGTTCGCCAGCGTGATCGGACCGGGCGAGGGGCCGGAGCCCGGGTTTCGCCCGGCGACAATTTGGGTATAGAATCCGCGTTGGAATCGCTCCATTTGTCGGATGTTAGCCACCAAGGCTCGTTCCGCGTCGGTCAATCCCTCGAGAACGACGGCTCGACCACCGGCGCGAAGCAGCGGCTGGAACAGCGAGAAGTCGAGCAGGGTGATGCCGCTGTACTCGTCGGGTCCGGCGAACTGCCACACCAGCGAGTTGGCGACTCCGACGACCAACTCGCCGCCGGTGGCGAAGAGCTTCTGCATCTGAAGCGACGTATCGGTTCCCAAAATGCTGCTCGAACTTCCACCAGGGATCTCCCGCCCCCGCGCTTCGAAGAAAGTGCGGTTGCCGCCGAAGAACTGGGCGTCGAACCGAAACCGCTGGAACGTCACCTCGAGAGCCGACAAGTAGAGGTTTTCAAGTTGCTGTTGATATTCGCGCGAGTTGCACAGAGCCAATTGCATGGCCGCGGTGCGGTCGAGGACGACGTTTCCTTGGGCGTCGCGAGGCAGATAGGCGTCCCACTGCGGATTTTCGACGTACCGCGTCGAGCCGTATCGGTCCCACCCCCGCCATCCGCGTTTGCCGTCGACGCATTGCATGAGCTTGTGCGAGACGGGGTCATCGGGGGGCATGGGGGGGCAGTCGGGCGAGTTCGGATCGAACATTCGCGACTCGATGCCGGGCTGGATCGGATAGCACGCTTGCGCGTCGCCCACCGCCGCCGCCCCCTGAGTCTGAAGGCAGTAGACCTCTCGATCGGCCTGCTGGCGATAGAACGCGCGATTGCATCCACTCGAGGCGGACAAGAGAACGAGGAAGCACACCGCGAGGCCGAGCCATCGGCCACTTCGGTACGCTTGAGACCCCCACAACAAAGGGGTCATTGGTGCGATAGACGGTATTTCGCTTGTAGCCACGCCGTTCAATCCGTTACCCAGGTCCTTTGGTTGGCAGACTCGACCGCTGGCCCCCTCTCGTTGCTGGGTCGGTGACAAGAAACGGGCCGAAAGGCCGTCGGCACCGATCCCGAGTCTTCCTTCGGGCAATGGAATGCCCGGACTTTAGCGGTTGTGAGAAATAGGAAGAATGGCTTGACAATGAGGGTCGTCCGTTGGGGTGGGTAGATGGAGAAGATAAGCGTGAATCCAATGACCAGTCAAACCTTGACATTTCGGCATGGGCCGAATAGGATCGAAATTGGGCTCCGTGGAACAACTTTCTCGTCTTGCTCGAAACGACATGAGTATATGGAATAAGGTCCTGGTCGGACTCATCGCCGTGATGCTGTTGCCGCTGTTTTACTTTAGCGCGGTCGCGCTGAAGACGCACCAGTATTGGCGATCGGTGGCCAACAAGATTGAAGATCGCCTTGAGCAACTGCCCGAGGAGATCGAGAGTCTGCGCTACGGCGGGCCCGGCGTCGAGGAAGGCGAACATCTCAACGCGGTGCGCATTCGTCTGCACGAGTATCTTGTCAATCGCGGCCGCATTTGGCGAAACGCCAAGTTTCAAGGGGGCGAGGGAGGCGAGTACCGCGTGGCGGTTGAGGTTCCGGATCCTCACGGGATTACACTCAACAAAACCCTGTACGTCTTCGAACAAGCGCCGGAGGGGGAGCGAGGCTACTTCCTGGGCGAATTCAAGGTCAACGCCGTGGTCGACAAGGACCCATTGATCACCCTGGTTCCGACCATGCAGTGGATGTCGCCCAAGGCAAAGGAGCGTCTGGAGTCGGGCCAAGGGAGTTGGACGCTTTGCGAAGTCATGCCCAAGGACATGCAGCTTGCGTTCGAGGGAATGACCGAGGAAGAAATGCGTCAACTGTTGCCGGCTTCGGTCGTTGACGAGTATCTTGCGCACGGCAAGGACGGCGCCCAGCGAAAGCTCCGCGACTACTTCGTGCTACTCAAGGAGTTGGACCGACAGCGGGCGGTCCTGGTCGAGGAGCAAGAGGCGGCGAAGCGACACGAGGCCTACATGTGGGCCGCGGCCAACGACGCGAAAGATAAACAACTCAAGTTCCGCAGCGACGAGCGGGCGAGTCTGATGGCCGAGTTAGACCGAATGAAGGTCGAACGAGACGCGTCCCTGGCCCGCCGGCAGGCGGTCGATGAGGAACTCGCCAAGGTCGAGGCCAAGATCGTTCAGTTGATGGCGGACAACCGGGCCACGGCCGAGGAAATGGCCAAGATTCAGGCCGAGTTGATTCGTCAGGTGGAACGGCGCGCGGAAGTGGTCGCCCACTAGGCCGGGCTTTTCCTCACCGTGCTAGCGACGGCTTAGTTCATGGACGGCTTCGACCATCGCGATTGCGTTTTCGACCGGGGTTTGCGGCAACACACCATGTCCCAGGTTGAAGATGTGGCCCATGCCGTCGCCCGCCTTGTCGAGGATTTCTTGAACGTGCCGGCGAATCACGTCTGGGCGGGTCAATAACACGACTGGATCGAGGTTTCCCTGAACGGCCCGATCGCGACCGACCAGTCGCCAGGCTTCGTCGAGGCCGATTCTCCAGTCGATTCCGATGACGTCTCCGCCCGCTTCTCGCAAGAGCGGCAGAAGGGCTGGATTGCCGACGGCGAAATGCACAACGGGCGCTTTTCTCTTGATTGCGCCGATCGCGGCTTGGGTGTGAGGTAGGACGAACCGGCGATAATCGTCGGGCCCGAGGCAGCCGACCCAGGAGTCGAATAATTGCACGGCCTGGGCGCCGGCGTCCAATTGGGCGGTGAGAAACCGCGCGACGGCGCGGGACAGACGTTCCATCAGGGCGTGCCACGTCGCCGGATGATTGAACATGAGGGTTTTGGTCTTTCGGTGGTCGCGGCTCGCGCCTCCTTCTATCGCGTAGCTCGCCAGAGTGAACGGCGCTCCGGCGAACCCCAGAAGCGGCAGACGAGAGTCCAATCCGGCGCGTGTGAGGCAAACCGCCTCGAGGACGTACCCCAGCTTATCGATCGATTCGAGTTCGTGGAGACGATCGAGGTCTTCGGTTTTCGTGATCGGGTGGTCGATGATCGGCCCGTGGCCTTCGTCGAATCGCAGGTCCAGGCCCATGGCCTCGAGGATGAGCAGCAGGTCGGAGAAAAGGATGGCCGCGTCGACGCCCAGTTCGTCGACCGTTCGAAGCATGACCTCGGCGCAAAGCGAAGGCGTTTTGCACAGTTCGAGGAAGCCGACTTTTTGGCGGAGCACGCGGTACTCGGGCTGATAGCGGCCAGCTTGGCGCATGAGCCAAACGGGCGTGTATTCGGTTGGCTCGCGTCGGGCTGCCTTCATCCAGACGCTGTCGTGCCACGGCGGGNNCGAGAGGCCCAATAAAAAAACCTGCCCGAGCATGGCTCGGGCAGGCTTTTCTTCGTTTTGGCGTCAGCCAGCCCGCTTAGTTGCGGACGATGCTTCGGCTGGCCTTGTAGTAGCGGTTCGGACGCAGCGAGGCCGAGGGATCGACCGTCGGGGCGTCGGGCAGAGGAGCCGGCTTCTCGGCCGGGGCAACCTTCGGAGTCTTGCTGGTCGGCACGGTGCCGCCGTTGCAGCCGACTTCGCTGCAGCCGACTTCGTCGCAGCAATTCGGTTCGCAGCAGGCCGTCTCGCAGCAAGAGTTGCCGCACTTCGGGGCCTTGCAGATGCGAATCCGCAGGCTCAGGATGTCCTCCAACAGGTCGCGGACCGGGGTGCACTTCGGGATGCAGACCGCGTTGCAGCCGGTGTTGCAACNNAACCGGGGTCACAGCCGGGGTCACAGCCGGGGTCACATGCGGGATCGCACGTCTGCGGGTCACAGCAATTCGGCTCGGGCGTGCAGCACTTGACCTCTTCGCAGCAGGCGTTGCCGCAAGGATCGCAGCACTTCTTGCAGGCGAACAAGCCCTTCAGGCCGGCGAACAGGTCGCAGCGCGGCTTGCAGCATGGCTCGCAGCAGTTGGGCTCACAGCACTTCGGCTCACAGCACTTCGGCTCGCAGCACTTCGGCGCGCAAACCGGGTCGCAGCATTGCGGCTCGCAGCAGGCGCTGGAGCAGCCGCGATTCATGCCTAGCAAGTTGTCCAGGAGTTCAAATCCGAACCCTTGGCTTGCCAGGACGGCGCTCACGAGGAGCGCTCCAATTACGATTCTACCTTTCATCGAGCAACGTCTCCTTTGCATTGAGCTGGGGCAGCTCTCATCCCAATCGATCGACATAACCGTTCGCAACGGGGCGTGCAACCGGAACGCAACGCCTCGTTCCATTCGATCCGAGTGTGGGTTCTCCCATGGGCAAGAACCGACGCAAGGGCACTCGTGCCATTATCGCCGGTTGGGAAGGTGGGTCAGCTACCGCCAGTTCGTAAGGACGGTTTCGTCAGGGCCGTCGAGCCACTCCTTGACCCGAAAACACGCAAATCCGGTTTGCCTGACGCGTCCCTCGAAGAGCCGTTTCACCGCACAGCCTCTTCAAGGGTCAGAGTCGATATCGGCAGCGGCGAACGAAGCGCTTGAGTGAACGGAAGTAATTTTCCAGGAACGGTTTACCGCTCGCATTGGGCAAGGTTTTCGGTCGAAGTAAGCCTGGGAAAGGGTAGCGATTATTCATGCTTGGAGGCGGGTTCTGGCTGCCTGAAATTCGACCCAATCGTCAAAGTTTCCCTTGCCGTAAAAGCTCCCGGGCACCACAACCCCGCAAGACGCGGTCACCATTTGCCCGGTGGGAGGGGCCGATCGGAGTGTTGCCATGCTCATTTCACCCGCTAGACGGATGGATTGGGCTAGATTACGCGATCGTTCGTCCCCCGTCGACCGGCAGACACACGCCCGTCACGTAGTCGTTCTCGACAAGAAACTCGACGGCTTGGGCAACGTGCTCGGGCGAGCCCTCGCGTTTCAACAGCGTGCCACCCACCGCTTCGCGGCGTTCGCCCGGCGGCAGATCGACCGGGAGCATGACTGGCCCGGGCAGAACGCAGTTCACGCGGATTCTGGGATTTCGCGCGGCCAGTTCGACGGCCAGCGAGCGGGTCATTGTTGGAATGGCGCCCTTCGATGGAAAATAGGCGGCGTAGCCGACGTAGGGCCGCTCGATGGCCCAATCGGCGATCGTGACGATCGCGCCCCCGTCGGGTTGAGCGACCATCGCCAGCCCGACCTTCTGGCAACAGAGAAACGTGCCGAGCGTGTTGACCTCGAACTGGCGTCGCACGTCGTCGGCCGTGACGTCTTCAAGTTGCCGCTGTTCCCAAATGGCGGCCGCCGTCACCAGGACGTCGATTCGGCCGAACGTGTCGAGTGTTGCGGCGACGAGTCGGTGGATTTGGTCCTCCCTCGCCAGATCGGCTTGAAATGCGGCGGCGCGAACGCCTGTTGCCGTCAGTTCCTGGACCGTTTCGCGAGCCTCGTCGGCCGACCGGTTGTAGTGAACCGCGATGTCACAGCCGCGCCGGGCCAACCGCCGGGCGATAACATTGCCCACGCGCCGCCGTCCCGCGCCGGTAATGAGGGCAACCTTGTTGGTCGCTGGTGAAGATGAAGTCATGGGTATACCTCGTCACTTCAGTCACGTCAGAACAAGCATACCATACACCCGGCGGAGATTCCAAGGAGGGCTTGCCGAAACCCGGGTGGTTTGGTTTCTTACTGCAACGACGCGATGACGCAAGGACGCGAGGGATGGCTTGGGTGAGAACCGAGTGTACGTTGTTATGATGGAGGGACATACCGTCGATCGCCGCTAATGTTAGGCGGCGGGCCGGTCTTGCTCGTCCTTGCCGTTGCTCGCTGCCGCGCAAGACGCCGTTTTCTTGCCGGTTCTCTCGGTTCGGTGGTTTAATGTAGCGACGAACCCGACCGCGCATTCCCCCAACCACGGAGGCCATTGCCATTTTCGACATCGCCATCATTGGAGCGGGGCCGGCGGGGGCGACCCTGGCGAGGCTGGTCGGCCGGAAGTACCGCGTTTTGCTGGTCGATTGCCACGACCCGGCCGGCTCGACCGCGAACCCGCGCGCGGCGAAATGCTGCGGCGGACTGCTTGCGCCAGACGCCCAGAAGATGCTCTCGGCGCTCGGGCTGGGACTGCCCGCGAGCGTCCTCGAAAACCCGCAATTGTTTGTCGTCAAGGCGATCGACTTGGAGCGGCGTCTCGAACGATGCTACCAGCGTCATTACATCAACATGCATCGCGGGCGGTTCGACGCATGGCTGTTGTCACTGGTGCCCGGCGAGGTCGAGGTCCGAACCGATTGTCGTCTGCGATCGGTGCGGCCGGCGGACGGACGCTTCGATCTCGACCTGATCGCCGGTCGCCGCGCGCATGTCGAGCGGGCGCGGCTCGTGATCGGCGCCGATGGGGTTCATTCGCTGGTCCGGCGGCTCTGCTTCGCCGATTGTCCGAAACCGAAGCAGTACTTTGCCGTCCAAGAATGGTTCGAGGCCGATCATGCCGTCCCGTACTTCACGTCGCTGTTCGACCGGCGAATCACCGATTACTACTGTTGGACGATCCCGAAAGACGGGCGTCTGGTGGTCGGCGCGGCCGTCCATCCCGCGCGCGAGGCGACGCAACGATTCGAATTGTTGAAGACGGCGCTGCAGCGGCGGGGTTTTGAGTTCGGCCGTACTATTCGCCGCGAAGGGGCGATGATTCTTCGGCCGACGCGGATCAACCAGATTTGCACCGCGTGCGCCGGCGTCGCTCTGATCGGCGAGGCGGCCGGTTGGATCAGCCCGAGTTCGGCCGAAGGGCTCAGCTACGCATTCCGCAGCGCGATGCTGTTGGCCGAATCGGTCGACGAGACGCTCGACGGATTCGAGAGCCGATACGACGCCTT
>DOEZ01000574.1 GCA_003532715.1 Planctomycetaceae bacterium | reverse complement strand
TTTGTCTCATGGACGTTTCTCCTCGCTAATTCTCTTGACATTTCCTAATCTCCATCCGTTTCCCTCCGCCTTTCAGTCTTGCCGATCGCGCCCGTTGTCTGCGAGGCTGCCCCGGGGAAACCACAAAAACTCACAGCGGCAACTCATTGTGCCAGTCACGGAGCCCGGTTGTCAAGGATTTGCTAGGTGTTTCGTCAACTTTGTCGCGGTAATGGCAGACCCTTCGAGTCTCGACGATGCTATCATCTGATCTACCCGCAACACGACGAGTTGCCCGAGCAATCGCAGTCGGGTTTGGTGCCGGCCAGGGCCCCCTTGATGATAGCCACGACGCACCCGACGCCGGCCTCGACCGAAATGGCCGCCTCGGGACAATTCTTCGCGCACGCGCCGCATTCCATGCACCCGTCGCGGTCGACGATGCGAGCCCGCTTGTGCTCGATGGCGAAGACGCCGTGAGGACAAACAATCGCGCACATGCCGCATCCGCCACATTTCGATTCATCGAGTTCCAGCGTAACGACGTTCGGAAGATAACGTAGACGGTTCATGCGTGACACCTGTTGTCGATTGTCAAGAGACGAATCCCGCCGCGATCCAAAGGACCGCCCCGACGACCGCCGCGATGGCCTGTAGGGGCATGGCCACGCGCATCTCGCGACGGACGCCCGAAAGCGACGTATACGTCGTGGCCCCGGTGAAGTTCATCAAGGCAAAACTCGTCGTGAGGGGCAAGACGATGGCCCACGCGACCAGGGTGAGCCAATGTGGTGTCTCGGCCGCGCCGAGGAGCACCCACGCGCCGAGGCCCGCCGCCATGGCCACGCCGATCCACGCGCCCTTGGCCGACAACGCCCGGCCGGGTAGCCACGGAAGGAGCAGCGGACCGAGCGCCGTCCCACCCACGACGGCCGCGAGGAACAGCCCGGCCGAGATCAACCCGCGCGAAGCGACGCGCGCGACGGCGTACCCGTCGGAGCCGAAGCCCGAGAGCAACAGCAACGCAACGACGACCAGTAGCACGTACTTGACCGACATGACCAACTCGACGGGAACTACGGCAAGGCGGTCGCGGACGTTGAACTCGACCCGCCGCATCGCGGGCGTGGCGTTCATGTTCGCGCGAACAAACGCCGGCAAGTCGGCGGCACGAACCGGCCCATACACGACGCGAAAGCCCGTTCGGCGGCGAACGTCGTGAGCCGCCACCCCCGGCGCGCCCAACTGCGGCACGATCAGGCGGCGGTGCGAAACGACCTCGGCCAATCGGGTTGTCTCGACGCGGCGAGTCAGCTCGTCGGTGCCGAAGGTGCCCTTGCCCGCGGCGCACCAAACGTTGATCCCGTTCGTGTCGAGCACGAGAATCCAGGCGTCGATGCCCGCCAGGGCCGCACGAAGCCGGTCGAAACTCAGCTTGTAATTGGCCGAGACGAAGACGGGCGAGTCGGCCGTGGGGTTGCCGGCCGCGTAAAGCCGCGGTTTCACCCAATAGCCCATCCGGCCGATGGCCCAACGGACCCTCCAACCATTCAGTCGATCGGGCCAGTTCATCAACGTGCTGACTCGCGGCGCAGTCCCCGCCGGTGTATCGACCGCGCCAACGATCCACGGAGCGTCGTCCGGTTCAAGGGACCAGTCCCTCCGGACTACCGCCGACCCACAACAGGGCGCTTCGTCGTCCTCGCTCGCGGCGCTTTTACAGGCACACGGGCACTTGCACGTTGCGCCGGCCGACGACGGACTCGATGCCGACTCGGCAACCGGCGTCGTTTTGTCCGGCTCCTGTCCAGGCCACGTCTTGATTTCGTCGACCGGCTTGTTNNCGTTGGTCGAACCTCCCTTGGCCGCTAGTCCCTCTCCTTCGGAACCGGCCCGACAATCAAGGACGGGCAAGCCGTCCATGGCGCCCGCTTGGGCACCTCACACGTTCGTTCGAACCCGTCATCAAACGGCTTCAAACACGTAGCGGAGCGAGAAGAACATCCCGAGCAGAACAAAAAGCCAGCCGGTAATCATTCTCGCCCACCATTCGATCTTCGACAGGATATTGTACGTCTTGCCCACCGACTTGGCGCTGTACGCCAAGAGAAACGCCACCAAAAGCACCGGAACGGCCGTGCCGACGCCGTAAATGAGCGGCAGGACAATGGTGCCGCCAGGCAACGAGGCCGTTGGAAGCGAGATTCCCACCTTCGTGAGCACGCCGGTAATCGCACCCGCCTCCGAACCCATAATCAGGGCCAGAAGTCCGAAGAACCAGGCCGCCGACGTCGGGCAGAACGACAACGCGAAGAGAATTCCCAACAGCAACGCGCCCCAAATGCCCATCGAATCGACGCGTTTCTGCATGTTCTCGCTCATCATCGTTCCGCCGCTGGTGATCGTGACCATTCCCACGAGAAACATCCCGAGAATCAAGAATACCGGCCCAAGAACCATATGCATGTACTTCTGCAGGAAGATCGACACGGCGGGAATCGACATGGCCGTGGTGGCCAGCAACATCGCCAGCGCGAGATACAGCACGCAGCGACCCAGCGTGTAAAGCAAGCCGGCGTGAATCACATGCCGCGAATTCTCGACCTTGCGGCCAATATACGAGATTGCCGCAATGTTGGTTGCCAGCGGACATGGGCTGATCGACGTCAGCAAGCCCAAATAGAGGGCCGCCAGGACGTAGAGCGAGTAGGTAACCATCGAAGGACTCCGATTCGCGTTTCGATTGGGTTAAACGGTCGACCGCTCGCCCCCGCGGCCTGATGCGCCCGGGCAAGACTACCCTGCCTTCTGCTCGGCGCGTTTCTCCGGAACCTTCCGCTTTTCGAGGGCGACGACCGTGTCGCGGACGTACGTCAAGAATGCCTCGTGATCCCGAACCTTCATCCAGATTTCCTTCAGGTTTACGCCGTCGACGGGCTTGTCCTTCACTACCTTGACCGCGAGCAACGTGGGACCGCCAATCTTGTAGGCTTTGGCGATCGCGGCGTTCTTTTCGTCCTGGAAATCAATGTAGTGGAATTCGACACTCCCCTCCTTTAGCTGTTTTTCAAATCCTTGGGCGACCGCCTCCTCGGAATACGAGCCCATCTTCTGGCACGTCGGACAGCGCTGCGTGCGGTGGAAATACATCACGACAATGCGGTCGGACGGCTTCTTTGCCTCGGCTTTCTTCTCGTCCGCCTTCTTCTCGGCAGCGGAAGCAACGGCGGCAGCCAGTGCCACGAACGAGACCATGGCGATCAGCGCCAGTGGCAGAGTCATCTTTCTCATTTTGGTTCTCTCCTTGATCGAAATTCGAATACACGCGTGCTCTGGCAGATCTCGGTCTATATCTGACAAAGCACTAGGGAAGGGGAATATCGCCTGGGTCGGCCGAGGACGGGATGGTTGTCGGCGCGGAATCCGGAGCCGTGACTCCGGGAAGAGTGCTGCCCGGCGAAAGCATCGAGGGCTGTCCCGAAACCAGCATCGCGCTTACTTCCGTGCGGACGTAATCGCGGAACGCCGCCGGGTCGCCGACAAAGGCCCAAACCTCGTCGAGCCGTTTCCAGTCGACAATCTCTCCTCCTTGAGTCCGGACGACGACCACAACCGGTTGCATCACCTCGAATTTCTTACCCAACTCCTCGCCCGCCGGCTTCTCGTAATTGAGCGTCTTGAACGTCAGTTGTCCTTGATCGACCTCGGCCGCGAAGTCGGACTGCACCGTCTCCTGCGTTTGCGATTCAATCGATCGGCACGTCGGACAACGCATGTTGCCGTGTAAGTAATAGACGGTCAGACCGTCGTCGGCCGCGACGTCCGCCGCGATGTCCGCCGCCGAGCCCGGAGAGGCGGCGATACCGCCCGCCTTGCGGATCGCCTGCAACTCTTCGGCAATTTGAGTCAGTTGCGGCTCCAGACGCGACGCGGCCTGCACGTCGAGCGCTCGAGCGATCAACAAAACGATCGTCGCCGAAAAGAACGAAATAAGACAGACGGCGAGTGCATTCTTGAGTTCCACGACTTGTCTCCTTTTATCCCGTGTTCTTTTGCCCCATCGCCACCTCGGCGACGTGTCGCCCGAGGTTCTTCGCGGTGGTCACCCCGAAGGCGTCCGTGCTGATGTCGTCGCTTCCGTCGTTCCAGAGTCGCGCGCCGAAATGGCCTGTCGGGCGGCCGTCGCCGACCACCAGCATCTCGTGGCACAGCATTGCGGCCTGAACCGACTGAATCGCCAGTTCTTGGCCGCCGTTGCGCGATCCGCCGACGGCCAGCACGCCGGCGATCTTACCCGAAAGCGAGAAGTTGTCGCGTCGGAACATGCCAAAGCGGTCGATAAACGCCTTGCACAACGCCGACATGCCGGCGAAGTAAACCGGCGTTCCGACGACGATCGCCGCCAGACGCGGGTCGGACAGCTTGGCCGCCACCGCCGGAAAATCGTCCGTCTGGCCGTCTTCCAGCGGGACGCCCGCCGCCAGTTCGGCCGGAATCTTCAGCCCGGCCAACTCGATCAACTCGACCTCGATCCGCTCGGGAGCGACCGCCTTGGCCGCTTCGAGGCAGATGGCCAGGGCTTGGGCCGTCGTCTTTCCCTTTCGGGGGCTACATGCGACGGCCACGATTTTCAATGCCGAGTTCGACTTGGCCGTCTCGGCCGCGTCGGCGGCCAACGTGGAGAGGGCCGCCGCCGAGGCGGCCGTGGCCCCAACCGCCCCCATGAAACGACGTCGAGACAAATCGGCTTCCATGGCGTTCTCCTTTTCGATTTCGACACTACGAGTTCATTGGCGCCGAGACAATCCCGGCAATGCGAGTTATGCCAGCAACTTGGCAATCTCTTCGGCCGAGGGCACCTTGCCGACGACCTTGACCTCGCCGTCGATGGCCAGTGCCGGCGTGGTCATCACGCCGAAACCGACGATCGCGTTGATGTCGCTGATCTTCTCGACCGTCGCCTCGACGCCCGACTGAACGATCGCCTCCTCGACATTGTGCTTGAGTTTCTCGCACTTCGGACAACCGGGGCCCAAAACTTGTACCAGTTTCATGTTACGTACTCCCAAGGTAATTGGTGCGGTGCGTCGTGACGCACCCCACGGTTATTCTCCACGTGGTGATTCTAGACAAAAAACCATCCAAAAACCATTCCAACAATCGTGCTCATCATTACCGTCAGAACGACGAATGTGGCCGTCTTTTTGAAGCCGATCACGCTATAGATCACCGCAATACTCGGCAACGACAACGCGGGTCCGGCCAACAGTAGGGCCAACGCGGGGCCTCGTCCCATGCCTAGGCCAATCAGCGCCTCAAGGATTGGGATTTCCGTCAGCGTGGCGAAGTACCACAGCGCACCGATCATCGACGCAATCAGGTTCGCGCGGAAGCTGTCGCCGCCGACCCAACTGGCCACGATCTCTTCGGGGATCAACGCCCCGACAAAACCGGTCGCCAAAACGCCGCCGAACAACAGCGGAATGATCGTCTTCGAGAAAGTCCACGTTTGCCCCATCCATTCGGCTATTTCCTCGCGGTCGAACCATCGCCAAACCATGGCCAGCACTGCTAGCAGGAAAACGCTGGCGAAGTGAAACCGGTGGTGGAACACCCAGGCGACCCATTTGTAGTTGTCGGGCGTCAAATCCTGCTCGTTGTCGATGTCCTCGATGTCGAGCATGAACTTCGCCCCTTTCTTCAGGTCGCCCAACGGCGCCTTGAGTTGAACGCGAAGCGTCTCGGCCGTCCGAATCAGCACGTTCACCTGCATGGTCGCGCCATCCTCGATGTCGAGCACCGTCCCGCGAGGAACCGAAGCCCCGCTAATCGCCGTCACCTTCGTCCCATCCTTGGTCTCGATCGTCGTCAGGCTCGGATTGGCCCAATCGCTGAAGACCAGGAAGATGATCATGCACGCAAAAAACAGGGCCGTCTGCCACAGCTTGCGCTTCGCCGGGGGCGGATCGGGTAACTGCATGACCGCCGCCGTCCGGACCTCTTCATCCTTGCGGAAGATGGCCGCCATGATAAGGCCGATGACCACCGCGAAGACGACCGACCCGACCACCCGCGCGACGCCCAAGTCGAACCCGAGCACCCGGGCCGTCAGGAAGATGGCCATCACGTTAATCGCCGGCCCGGAGTAAAGGAACGCTGCGGCCGGTCCAAGCCCGGCCCCAACGCGATAGATTCCGGCGAACATCGGCAGCACGCTGCACGAGCAGACCGCCAGCACCGTGCCGGAGGTCGAGGCGACGCTGTAGGCTTCGACCTTATTCGCCTTGGGCCCCAGGTGGCGCAAGACGGCTTCCTTCGAGAAGAAGGTCGCGATCGCTCCGGCGATGAACATGGCCGGCACGACGCACACGAGCGTGTGATATCGCGCATACCACTGAAGCATGTCGAACGCTTCCATGATCGCGGCCTGAATCGTCGGGCTGGCGAAGTTCACGTAATAAGCAAACAGAAACACCCCGACCAACGCCGCCAGGATGGACCATTCTTTCTTGTTCATGACGAAAAACCTTTCTTTCGTGTGGATGCCCGAAGTCGCCTTCAATGTCGCCTTCAAAGTCGCCTTTCGCTCCGCGAAAGTAGCGTGAGCGTTAACGCCGTCTTCCGCCGATGACGCGTCGCGTTTCGCGGAAGTCGCGAGACGACGTGATTCGGCCGGGTATTCAGTCGTCGCCCCATTCGCAAAGCGAAGTGCAGCGCCGACGCTACTTTCGCGGAGCGAAAGGCGACTCTAAGGTCCCCGTCGCCTCAACCACACTAGGGCATTTGGCGAAATCAACAAATCCTCTTGGCAAAAAATCGGCTCGCGAGAGCCGATGGTCGCGCTATCGGGCAAGTAGTTCCCGTTGACTCTTGGCATTGCACTCCATGACCGATTCGATGCAGTCGAAGAAATTCAGCACGCACTTCACGCGAAGCCGGTAGAAGACCATCGCGCCGCGTTTCTCGTCTTCCACCAAGCCTGCGCTTCGCAGCAAAGCCAGATGGCGCGAAACGGTTGACATGTCGCTGCCGACCATCTCGGTCAATTCGCAGACGCACCGTTCGCCGTTCTTCATCAGTTCGTCAACGATGAACAACCGGGCCGGGTGGGCCATCGCCTTGACGATCTTGGCCCTCGCTTCGTATCTGGCTTGCGTCTTCGAGTCCATCAGTACTCCTATCGGTTCATGACATTTGGTATTTTAGCCAAATCAACATTTCCCGCAACGGCAGTTCCACCCGCCACGCCACCGCCCCAACTCTCGCCCCAAACTGTTATCGGCGTCTCACTATTGTTAGTTTAGCCAAATGACCAAATATGTCAACCCCAAAAAGCCGGGCAAGGCAGGACCCAGCCCAGCACCCCCACACGACGAAGTTAATGGAACAAACTCACAACAGTGAAGACAGGGAAGTAAGAGGAACGCTAATTCTCGCTGATAGGCACTAATCGCGACGATTAGCGAAGATTAGCGAAGATCANNCCAAATCCCCAAATCCCCAAATCCCAGACTTTTTTTCCCTTGACGACTGACTACAATCGTGGTAATTTGCCTGACTACGGATGTGGTCACACAAGGAGTCTCAGAATGAAAATCTCCGATGCCGAGTGGCGAGTGATGCGGGTGGTCTGGCAGCGTCGCGTGGCGACGGCCGCCGACGTCATCGAATCGCTCGCCGGCGAAACCGACTGGAACCATCGAACCATTCGGACCCTGTTGGGCCGTCTGGTCGAGAAGGGCGCGTTGGCGACCGACCAGGAGGCCAACCGCTACGTCTATCGCCCCAAGGTCACCCAGTCACGGTGCGTGCGCGACGAAGCCCGATCGTTCGTCGACAAGGTGTTCGACGGCGACGCGGCCGAGTTGTTGATCCATTTTGTCCGAAACGAGGCAATTCCGTCGGAGCAGCTCGACGAACTGCGGCGTCTGCTCGACGCGAAGGGTAAGGAGGGGAACCAATGAACGCGCTGATCACCTATTCGGCCCGCGTCGTGGCCAACGTGTTGGAGTCGTCGTGGC
>DOEZ01000660.1 GCA_003532715.1 Planctomycetaceae bacterium | reverse complement strand
GGTCCCGCTCGCCGAGCGGGACCTGACGTCCCACGAAGTTTCGAGCGAAGCTCACCAAGCAGAAACGCCGGCAAATGACTGGTGAGCGGTCTTGATCGCCCAGATCCCGCTCGGCGAGCGGAACCTACTGCCGTTCCACGCCGTGATACTCCCGATACCACTCGACGAACCGCGCGATGCCCACTTCCAACGGCGTGTCGGGGCGAAATCCAACGTCGCGAGCCAGATCGTCCACGTCGGCATACGTCTCGACCACGTCACCCGGCTGCATCGGCAGAAAACGCTTCTCCGCCTTCCGCCCAAGACACTTCTCGAGCGTCTCGATCACATGGGGCAACTCGGCCGGCTGGTGGTTGCCGATGTTGTACACGCGATACGGCGCATTGCTCGTACTCGGGTTCGGTTGTTCCGCCGACCACTCGGGATCCGGCTGGGCCGGCCGGTCGGCCACCCGCACCACCCCTTCGACAATATCGTCGATGTACGTGAAATCGCGTCGCATGTCCCCGNNGGGCCATGTCCGGCCTTCCCCAGGGTCCATAGACGGTAAAGAATCGCAGACCCGTGCACGGAATCCGATAAAGCGAGGCATAGGCGTGGGCCATCAGTTCGTTGGCCTTCTTCGTCGCCGCATAGAGGCTCACCGGATGGTCAACGCTGTCGCCAACGGCAAACGGCAGTTTTCGATTCGCGCCGTAGACCGAACTCGACGAGGCGTAGGCGAGGTGTTTCACCCCGCCATGCCGGCACCCTTCGAGCAGATTGCCGAAGGCGACCAGGTTGCTGTCGATGTAGGCATGGGGGTTGGTCAGCGAGTAGCGGACCCCGGCCTGGGCGGCCAGATGGATGACCGTGTCGAAGCGGTTCTCCTCAAAGAGCCTCGCCGTGGCCTCCCGATCAGCCAAATCGAGCTTTTCGAACCGAAATCCCGGCGCGCCGTCGAGCCGAGCCAGCCGATCCTGTTTCAACCGCACGTCATAGTAGTCGTTGAGGTTATCGACGCCGACGACCGAATCCCCCCGATCCAGCAACCGCCGTCCGACGTGGAATCCGATAAACCCGGCAACACCGGTTAGAAGAATTCTTGGCATCTTATTGACACTCAGTAGGGGACTCATGTGACGGCAAGGCCCCGGGTTTCTCTCGCGGCGGCACAAGAAGCCGGCGTGCTACTTCAACCCAAGACTCCTCCGAACAATCCAGTCGCAAACGCGGTCGGGAATTCGCGGAAGAAGCAAGACAGCCAACTTGGCATCCAATCCAACCGGATAGCGCGTTTTTGGCCGCCGGGCCGTCAAAGCGTGGACCACCGCGGCGACGACGCGCCGCACCGGCATCGCGCCGTCGGCCAGACCGGTGGCGGCTCGTTGCATGGCGTCGATGTCTTGCCCGTAAAGTTCGCGCATTTCGTCAGATGTTTCGTCCGAAAGCCGTTGGGCGGTCGATTTCGACTTGGCCCAGATGGGCGTCTGAACGCTTCCCGGCTCGACAATGGCGACCTGGATATTCCATCGACGCAACTCGCCGCGCAAGGCGTCGGAGACGGCCTCGAGTGCGAACTTCGACGCGGCGTAGGGACCAAGAAAGGGCGCCGCGACGCGGCCGTTGAGCGAACTCATCATGACGATCCGTCCCGACGCAACGCGAATCAGCGGCAGCAAGGCTTGCGTAACCGCAATGGAACCGAAAAAATTCACCTCCATCTGTCGTCGCAATTCGGCGATCGGCAGGGCCTCGATCGGCCCGGGCACGACGATGCCCGCATTGTTGACCAGCCCGTCGAGTCCTGTTTCGCCCACTTCCCGGGCAATCAAGTCGGCTGCGGCGGCGATGTGGGCCGGATCGGTAACGTCGAGCCGCACGGGCACGAGTCGCGAGGGAACCCGTTCCGTCAGCCGCTTCGCCGAGTCGTCGTCTCGCACGCCCGCAAACACACGCCACCCACGACCCGCAAGCTCCCTCGCGCAAGCCTCGCCGATGCCGGTCGACGCGCCGGTGACGAGAACGGTTCGGTCGGCCATCATCTTCTTCGGCATAATCTCACTCACTCCGAGACCTTCGTCCGCATCGCGTCCAACCCCCTCTCAGGAGATGCCCCCATTATGCCACAAGACCCAACGCCTGTCCAGATGTCGGCCGTCTGGCAAGATCGTTCCAGCGCGATCTGACCACAAAGGTCACGAAAAACACGATGAGAAGAACCCGTTTCCGTGAAGACCCGGCACTTCTCGATGCCTATCAATCCTCCTCGCCTCCTTCGTGCTCTTCGTGCCCTTCGTGGTAAAAAACCCGGCGTTCGTGGTGAAAACCCAGACTCTATCTACGGCGTCTGCGATCGCACGAACACAAAATACGCGATCATGACCAGCGCCAGCAGCACCATAAGCCCGCGAACGTCGCGACGCTGACCGGCCGCGACCTTGATGATCGGGTAGGCAATCAGTCCCAGAGCCAGGCCGTCGGCGATGGAATACGTGAACGGAATCCCGACGATGATCAGGAAAGCCGGCAGTGCCTCGGCATGGTTGCCCCAGTCGATCTTCGTGGCGTTGCGGAGCATCATCGCCCCCACGACGATCAGCGCCGGCGCGGTGACGGGCGGATAATGGCCGACCATGGCCACCAACGGATTGAAAAACAGCGCAACCAAAAACAACGCGGCCACGACCAGGGCGGTCAGGCCGGTTCGGCCGCCCTGCTCGACGCCGGCTGCGCTCTCGATGAAGCTGGTCACCGTGCTGGTCCCCAGCGCGGCCCCGGCCACCGTGCCGATGGCGTCGGACATCATGGCCTCGCGGACGCGCGGCAGGCTGCCGTCCTCGTCGGTCAGATCGGCCTGCTCCGTCACGCCGACCAGCGTGCCGAGCGTGTCGAGGAACGACATCAGCACGAGCGTCAGCAGCACGGGCAGGAAGCTCAGCCGCAGCACGCCCGCGATGTCGAGGCGCAGCGCGATGGGCGCCAGCGAGTACTCCCCGGTGAAGGGCATCGCGAAGAGCACGTCCGGCGCGGGCGCGAAGCCCATGGCGTAGCCGCCCGCCGCGGCCGCGGC
>DOEZ01000737.1 GCA_003532715.1 Planctomycetaceae bacterium | reverse complement strand
GGTGGGGCGATTGCAGCAAGCCTTGTCAAAGAATCGCGAATTCCACTGAAACACTTGCTGCAATCGCCCCACCCTACCTGTTACTGAA
Organism: Planctomycetaceae bacterium; assembly: GCA_003532715.1. Classification (GTDB taxonomy): domain Bacteria; phylum Planctomycetota; class Planctomycetia; order Pirellulales; family Thermoguttaceae; genus UBA11386. The sequence continues at coordinate 5,048 of DOEZ01000737.1, read as the reverse complement.
CCAAGAACGGGAAAGGAAATCATCTTGAATTCATCTGGACGATCGTGCCCGCCAAGTGGCTTCGCCGCCCGGTCCCTTCTGGTCGTGTGTCTCACCGTCATTGTTGGCGCTTCGGGCTGCGACGGCAATCCGGACACGGTGAGCCAGGAAGAACTCGAGCTCGCTCGGCAGGCCCAAAAGGAGAGAATGGAGAAGGAACAGGCCGAAGAGAAGAAGGCTCGCGACGAAGCCGCCGCGCTGAACCAACGCCGGCCGGCGGCCACCGCGGCCGAGGCGGCGGCGGCCAGACAACCGCCGGGCAAGCGTCCTCGACGCCCCAAAGACTTCGGCGACTGGCGGAGAGTTGATTACTTCGACGCCAAGGAGGACCGCGATCCACGATTTGTCGAGGCCGTCGAGTACATCGGCGAGCATTTTCCCGACAATTCGAACGCCGCGACCACCCTCGTCGAATTGCTCCGCGCGGAGACGGCCACGAGTGAATTGACGCCGCGCCGGTTGCGTCCGTGCCGACCCAACGAAATCCGGGCGATCATCGTGTCGTTGGCCCGGAATCGCACTGAAACGGCGCGCGAGGCGCTACGACAACTGGCGACGGGTCGGCTGCCGACCGACGACGACGCAGCCGCGCTGGAAGTCGTTTTGTCCTTGGCCGTTGCCCAGCCGTCGGCCGAAAGCGAGTCGCTCCTCTTCGACGCGCTTACCGCTTCGTGGCCATCGCCGGACGGCGCCGCGACGAATCGGGCCAAACAACGTCGCGACCAGGCAGTCCAGAAACTGCTCCGATCCGGGGTGCTGTCGGTCGAGCTTCGATCACGACTCGCCGAGTTTGTGCGGTCCGAGCCGTCGTCGTCGCCCTACCGGGACCTCATCCTCGATTGCCTCGTCGAGCCGGCTCCGGCGAACGTGCCGGCGCAAATCGCATTGCTCGAAGCGGCCGAACTCACGGCCGTGCCCGAGAACGCGATCGTTCCCCACTTGGCCGTCTTCCGCTCGTGCGAATTGAGCCGTTTGCTGGAGTTGTCGCCTCGCGACGGAACGGCGCTGGGATACCGCGCCGCGCGCGGTCGCGACGTCCGCGCGAGTCTTTCGAATGCGTGGCACGCCGTGGAGGGGCTGGTCGAGTTCGATCCCGACGTTGCAGCCGCCCTTCATTCGGAGCGTCTGGTTCATTGGACGACCGATCGGCTCTATCGTGTGCATTCGCTGGCCGACGAAGGGGTCGTCGTCGTTTTGGCGAGCACGCTTCCGACGACCGAGGCGCGACGGTCTCTTCGCGAAGCCCTGGTCCGGAATTGGCCCGACGGACCCGCCGGACTGCGCGACGCGGGTTTGCCGGACGCGGTGGTGAGCGAGCCGGGCTTCCTGGTCGAACTGAAGTCGGCCTCGCTTCACTGGAATTCGTTGTCCGGCAAGAAGAACGCCGCCGGGAGATCGCCCGGCCCGCGACGGCGGATGCCAACCGGCCCATCGGCCCCGACCACGGCACCGAACGATCCGTGGATTCCTTTTATCGACGATGTTGCCACGACGTTTCAGGATCGGTTGTGCGACGCGGCGCAACGCCGCGAGGCGCTGGCTCGAAACGCGGGACGGACGATCGAGACGATTGAACTTCCCGTAGCCCTGCATCCCAACGCCCGGGTCGTTCATCGCTATTATCAATCGTGGGCCGCGGGACAAGGAACGGGAGCAGCCGCGTTCGCGCCGACAACGGTCCATTTCGTTCGATGCCACGAGACGGCCGTACCCGAGGAAATCGTCAAGCACTACCGGCAACTCAAGTTGCCCACCGGGGCGCTGGACGAGAATCGCGTCTGGTTGACCGATCTGGTTGTCGATGAAAAGGCCGGCACTCGACGGACCATCGACGTGACGATCGAGCGTATGACCTCGGGCAACACCCTCGCGCCGGGCATGCCCGAAAAGCTCCAGGTTAGTGTTTTAATCGTCCAGACAGCAGACGAATAGTCAGTCGGCCGCCGGCTGACGTTGAATCATCCATTCGGGTCGGCGGGTTTTCAGGTCGTATCGCTCGGCCGGTTCGAGCAGCAAGAACGCATCGTCATCGCCTTCCCACGGCCATCCCGGCCGTTTTGCATCGCACACAGCAACGTCGCCTTTGCCGATCACTTCGAGTTGGTTGGCGTGAATGAGAACGGCCGTTCGCTCGTCGATGCCGATGCCTAGCAGAGCCGGTTCCTTCTTGAGAATCGCGACCATCTCCTTCATCGGGCGGTTCTTGGCAAGCCACGTATGCACCAACGAATCACGGAGTAGACCGCAGCCGCTATGCCAGCCGTACGCGTCGCCGGTCATTCGGTGGGCGAGAAACCGCGCGCCGCTTCCGGAGCCGGCGACAATGCCGCCTCGCCGAAGCACTTCGAAGAGCTCCTTGTGAGCCAACGTGTGTAAGTAGGCATCGGCCAGCCGCCATTGGTCGCCGCCGCAAATCCACACCGCATCGGCCTTACGCAGCGGCTCGACAAACGCGGGGGAATTGGCCGCGTCGGGATCGATCGTGTGCCAAACAGTCACGTTCTTGGCCCCACTTTTCGCGAGAAGCTCGATCTCGGGGTTGGGTCGCTCGCGACGTCTTGCGTCGGCGGTTGGAATCACGACAATGCGGCCGTCGCGCCGCCCGGCCGCTTCGACAAAACGCGACACGATGGCCGGAGTCGGGTAAGCGCCGGCGAGCAGAAGCGTTCCCTTCGGAGGTCCCAGCGTGGTCCATTCGGACGCCGGATCGACCCACTCCTTGCCGGCATTTTCCCATGTATCGGTTACTGTTTCGCTTGTCCGTCGGACGACGCGACGATGCCTCATGTCGTAGCGATCGCCTTCGAAGAGAAATGTGTAGGGGTCTGCCGTGGACCAATCCGGCCGACTCGCGTCGGCCGTCACGACCTTGCTCTCGCCGCCGACTTCAAAAACGTCTCCTCGCACGACGATGAACGTCTCTTCGTCGAGCCCGATCCCGAGCAATTCGGGTTCACGCGAGAGAATTCTCGTAAGCCCGCTCGTTTCCGGCAGATGTCGCCGGCGACGGATGAAATGTTGGCCGATGGCCGAGTCGCGCACGAAGCCAAAGCCAACATCGCCGCCGGCATGTCCACCGTACAGAAAGGAACCCTGGATCGACGCTCCGGCCGAGGTTCCCGCAATGACGCCTCCCCGTTCGAGCACGCCAAAGAGCTCCCGATGCGTCCGCGTGTGGAGATAGGCCATCGCAAGTTGGCTTTGTTGCCCGCCCGAAATCCACACTCCCTTCGCTTGACGCAGCAGTTCGGCGAATTCGGGCGAGTTCGCTACGGTTCGTCGGCGCGTGTGCAGAACCTTCACATTCTTCGCGCCCTGCTGGCGAAGCGAACGCGCCGCAGGTCCGTCCTCGCCGCAATTTGCGTCGGCTCCGGCCGTGGGTATCACGACGATGGGCGCATCGAGATCGCCGACAAGCGAGAGAAACGCCTTCACGGCTCCTCCCTGGTCGTTCCCGCCGTCGATCAACAAGGTTCCGTCGGGCGGTCCGATCGTGCTCCAACGGCTGTTCGGGTTGACCCACTCGTCGGCCGCCCAACAAGTCGGAGACACACAAATCAACAGCGCGAGGGTTCCAAGGACAAACGAAGACTTCGTCATAACGAACACTCCCAAGTGATGGTTGCGTTTCTTGGTTCTTTGGTTGAGGGCGCCTAGGGTACGGTGTGGTTTTCCCGGCCGGGGGCGGCTAGGCTACATGTCAGGAATTTCGGTCCAGTCCCAACTCGGCCCGCTTGTGGGCAATCACGGCGCGAATCGTCTCGTCGAGCGAGAATCGGCAACGGTGCTTCACCACCTTATTTAGTCGGTCGAGCTTCGGAACTCGGTGGCGGCAATCCTCGAAGTCGTCGGAATAAGCCGCCGAATAACTGACGAATTCGACGCTCAGTGTGGGATCGATCCGGGCAATCACCTGGTTCGCCAAGTCGAGAATGCAAACCGGCTGGTCGCTGCCGATGTTGAACACTCCGCCCAAAGCCTCCGGCACGGTCACAAGTTCCAGGACTGTGTCAATCACGTCGGCCACGTGGGCGAAGCATCGCGTTTGTCGGCCGTCGTCGTGAACCGTCAGGGTTCGTCCGAGCAGCGCCGCCTCGACGAACCGCGGCAAGACCATGCCGTAGGCCGCGCTTTGGCGAGGCCCCACGACATTGAAGAAACGTCCGATGACCACCGGCAACCGCTGCTCGCGCCAATAGGCCAATGCCAGAAACTCGTCGATCGCTTTCGACGCGCCGTAGGACCAGCGTGCCCGGGACGTCGAGCCAAAGACCAAATCGTCGTCTTCATCCCAGCTCGCTTTTGGATTCTTCCCGTAGACTTCGCTCGTGCTTGCCAAGAAGCACTTGACTGATTCGCCCGCCTCGTGGCGGCGGCTCAATTCGCTCAGGATCAGTTCGGTCGGGTAGATGTTCGTCTCGATGGTATGAATGGGCGAACGGGCAATCAGTTCGACTCCCACGGCCGCCGCCAGGTGATAGACCTCGTCGACCTCGGCCACCATGTCGCGAACGAGTTGGCGGTCGGCGACCGTGCCCTTGGTGTAATGAAAACGGGGATTCTTTAGGGCCTCGGCCAGGTTCTTGACCGAACCGGTCGACTCATCGTCGATCACCGACACCCGGTCTCCACGATCGAGGAGTCGTTCGGCCAGATGACTGCCGATGAATCCCGCGCCGCCGGTAACGAGACAATGCTTTGATTTCATTAGCGGATCAGCGGATCGATCATCCCCGGGACGGCACGCGAGCCGATGTCGTGTCGCGAGGACTCCGGTGGACTTGGACAATGAGGGTTATTTGGCTTGCGAAAGAGTTCGCCCGGAGACGCCCGGGCTGGAAAGGCGTGCGAGCGTTGATACACGTCGACCAGCCTTCAGGATAGTCGGTCGGGCCTTGATTCGCAAGATAAGCACACCCCCGCAGGGGGTATGGTGTGGCTGGCTCGGTTCTGCGTCGCACGGCCGCGCGCGAGGGCAAACCCGCGCGGGTCGCGGCGCCGGAATGGCA
>DOEZ01000736.1:8375-8797 GCA_003532715.1 Planctomycetaceae bacterium | reverse complement strand
TTGCCCAGCCGGTAGGAGATGTTGCCCAGGTGACACAACGCGCTGGACAGATGCGCGTCGAGTATGTTGGCGTTGCAGGTCGAGAAATCGCCGCTTCGTAGCGTGTTGATGAAACTGCCGAACATCCCACCAGGAGTGACGTGAGGCCCCTGGAACGTGATCTTCTCGGGCTTGCCGCCGTCGTTCGGATAGAACCGATTGGCCTTGGTGTCGATGCGGCCCTCGGTCGTGAAGAAGTCGTTTCCGACTTTCGGAGGCATTACGCCCTTCGAGAAGCTGGCCTTCTTTCCGACCAGCCCACGAGTCTCGAAAACGAGCAAGACATTGTCGTACTCGAAGACCGACAAGAGCATGTTGGGGGTTTCGCCCTGGTCCTTGTAGCCCGGCTCGTTGACCCACCGCCCGCCCAGGCTCCAGACTCG
>DOEZ01000736.1:0-8361 GCA_003532715.1 Planctomycetaceae bacterium | reverse complement strand
TCCCAGAACCAGTGCCAGTTGTAATGCACCAGGTTCTCGTGGAAGGGCTGCTCGGGAGCCGGACCGAGCCAGAGGTTGAAATCGAGCCCGGCGGGCGTCGCGGCGTTCGGCTTGAAGCCGATCGTCCAGCGAGGTTTGCAGCAATAGCCCTTCGCGACCAGCAGTTTACCGTAATGGCCCTCGCGGGCCGCGGCAACTTGGTTGGCCCGTCCTTGTGAACTGCGATTCTGGGCCCCGTGCTGAACGAGCCGCTTGTATTTCTCGGCCGCCTCGACGGCTTTTCGTCCCTCGAAGACATTGTGGCTGCACGGTTTCTCGACATAGACGTGCTTGCCCGCCTGGCAGGCCCAAATGGTCATTAGCGAATGCCAATGGTTGGGCGTGGCGACCGAAACAGCGTCGATCGTCCGATCGTCGAGCGCTTCGCGAATGTCTTGATAACACTTCGGCGCGTTGCCGGATTTCGCTCGCACCCTCTCCGAACGTTCCGCGAACAATCGGCTGTCGGGATCGACCAGCGCGGCAACCTCGACCCCGTCGATTTCGCCGAAGCCCTTGATGTGTGCCTGCCCGCGGCCGTTGATGCCGGCCACCGCGATGCGAATCCGATCGTTCGCGCCGATCACCTTGCCCGACGCCCTGGTTCCACCGAGGACGAACGAAGCGCCGATGCCGATGGCGGCCGTATTGCGAAGAAAACTGCGTCGTGTTTGCTTGGACATGGGTGAAACTTCTCCGAAGGCGGGCCGAAACGAATGGGCGGGAAACGTGCGGGGATATCGGATCGCGGTAGGATAGGTCGCGATACACCAAGGCGGTGATGTGGCGATGGAGACGCACCGTACCAGCACGTGCGACGCATCGAAAAACGCTCTCGCCGCGATCTGTCTCGATTATACCCGACCGGTCAGCTCGTCGCCACCACCACCGTGTCCTTGCGATGGTTTTCCGCGTGGCTCGTGTCGATGTCCATCCGTAGCGTCACGCGCCAGCAGCCGTCGGCGTCGGGACGGACGTGCCAATGGGGTTGCACCACCACCGACTGATGAACCAGTTCGAACCCCCCCTCCGACTGGCTGACCGTATTGACCGGAAACGTCCAGAAATGGGTCGGCCGCGAGGGTTTCAGTTGGATGTCGATGCCCAGCCAATGATCGACCAGCCCGAGGCCGTCGAGATTGGCCAGATCGTTGATCGTGCCGAGATGGCCCATATCGCGCCCCGAGGCATCGCGGAAGAAACGTCCGTCCACGTTGGCCGGCAAGCCGGCGAAATTGAACTCGGGCGCGAAATGGAGCGACGCGTCCGGCGAGAGTCCTTCGAGCGAGTAGGTGATCTCGAGCGACGAACCGCCCGCATCGAGCGAAATGGTCTTGACCAAACGGACGGCCACGTCGGCCACGCGGCCTTCGCGCGACAGCTCAACCTGAATGCGATCCGGATTGCGGCGGACGCGGGCGTCGTACCGGCCGGTCGTGAAATCGCCCAGTTGCTCGGCCTCGCCCGACGCGACCGATTCGATCGAGGCGTCAGCCGGGTAGAACAGGTCCAGAAGACTCTTTCGCGGATGGGCGTCGTACTGCACGCACTTGTCGAGGCCCTCCTGCTTGAACACCACCCGATCGTGAATGCTCGCGCATTGTTCGCCGTGATAATTGGCTCCCCGAAGCACCTTCTGGTGATAGGCTTCGGGGCGTCGGGTCAACGTGGCCAGAAGATTGTGCCGGATCGGGCGAACGTCGAGTTCGTAGATCTGACCGCCCGCGTTTGGTGCGATCCACATCGCCAAACGGTCGTTGGCTAGGTGGATTTCGGGATAGCTGTCGCAGTTGAAATCATCAATGTTCGATTCGATCCAACTCTCGGGGCGCCGGTTCGCGCGGTTCAGCAGATTCTCGGCCGAGATCAGATGTTCGAAAATAGCGTTGCGCAGGTGGGGCAGATAAATGCCGCCGAACGCTCCGTGCCAGTAAGCACAGTTGCATTGGCCGCGATACAGTTCGGCGCGCGCCGCGTCGAGCAGGCTCCAATCGACCGATTCGCCTCGCTCGGCCATTTCGGCTGTTTGCGACAACCGACGGCTGACGTGCATCATCCGCGAATACATCTCGTCCGACTCGGGATAACGAATCTTGAAATTACGCCAGAAACCGCCGCGCACGAATTGACGAAGCGCGGGCCAGTGAGGATTATCGCCGATTTCGTGCGACAACTCTTCGAAGTCGATCTGCCGCGCGGCCGGCAACGCCCATTCGGTCATCTCGCGGTAGCTGCAATCAGGCAGGTAGATCTTGCCGGCCGGGGCCACGTTGTCGACCGCGTCGGCCAGCGTCGTCGTGTGGATCCAGTCGCGATGGTCCGTCAAGGCGTCGAAAAACCGCTCCAACCAACGGTCGCCGTAAACGTGCTTGTGTGTCTCGGGCCACGAGCCGAACTTCTCGCCGTCGTCACCGAACACGACCACCGCCCCCGGATGATGCTCGGCAATCTGGCCCAGATGCTCGACGATCTGCTCCGGTGAACCGAACGGGATCAGGTAGCGGAGTCGTTCGCTGCCCGGAAAGACGCACATCACGCGGCCGTCATCCTCGGTCACAAAGTGGCCGGTCAACTCCGAATCGGCGAGCCCGGCCGCCTTGAAGTGAAAATCGTCCAGAACCGTGTATTCGATCCCCGCATCGACCAAGTCGCGCGTGTACGATTGTTCCCAGACTCGCTCGGGAACCCACATGCCGCGAACGGCCGCGCCCAGACGCTTCTCGAGCCAGTTCGTGTAGGAACGAATCTGGCCGAGTCGATCGCGCGAGGGCAACATCGCCAAGATCGGCTCATAGTACGGCCCGCCGATAATCTCGACGCGACCTTGCCGAACCAGGTGGGCCAGACGATCGACGTATTCTGGGTGGCGCGCGTCGAGCCACTCCATCAACGACCCGCTCGTGTGCAGGGCTATCTTGATAGCGTCGTAACGCTCAAAGACGTCAAGAAAGGGGAGGTAGCTCTCCTGATAGGTCTGCTCGAAAACGTGTTCAAAGTTTCCGACTGGCTGATGATTGTGCAGAAGCAGGGAAAATCGGATCGGATTGGGCATGGCGACAGCGGATTCTCGGTCTGGGTTGATGTCGTTACGCCGAATTGTCGGCGCGCTATTGAAAATGACTACCTACTAATCGGCAATCACGCCCTATCTTATCCAGTTCGCCTAGACAAAAAAGTTTCCGGGTCACGAAATTGGGCTTCCATCTCGCCCAGTAACTGGGCCGCTTTTTCGGGAGGAACCGGGTTAATGATCGTCTTGGTCACGGTCGGCATAATCTCGATGCGACAGTGATAGTTTCTAATGTTATCTCACGCTGTCACGCAACGCCGTAAATCGTTGCACACCATACGTTTCGATTCGTATTCATAATGACGCGAGGCAGTTGCACAAAGTCCGGCATTTCGTGTGGTTTTTCCACGATTCGGTCGGATTCTGTGACAATGCGTTAAACAGGATGGTTGCTACTTCCGGCACAAGTCTCAGAAATCCATCGGGTGGCCAAGTTGTTCGTCGCCCTCCAAACGGCATGCGTTACAGTCGCTAACACCGCAGCATTCATAACATGGGGCCAGATGTATGGAGGCAACGATGCTGGATGTTCGGCTCCTAAGGACGTTTGACACGCAGCTCGATGGCAGCGAACTCCGAGAGGCTATTCAGGTGATTCGCAACGAGTGGCGAAACTACGGGGGCATGGCAACCTCTACGGTTTTACCTGCGGTTTCGACACCTTCTTTGCCTTCTTCTTCCATCCCCCAGGGTCAAATGGTTTCCGTGTAGAGCTAAGCGACCTTATAATCTGCTCACGAAACGACGGCTCGGCATACTCTGCCACGTACAGAATGACGCTACGCAGGTCGGACATAGTTAGCCGACCCCGCGTGACGTGCTGGCTGACGGCGTTTGGGGTCGTCCCGAGGATCTCTGCGATATCCTGTCGCGTGTAGGTGTACTCGCGCTGTGCCATGGTGGTTTCCTCTCTGAGTCAGGGTGGTGGTTGTTCCGCAAACCACAGTGTAGCCACCAATGACACACTGTCAATAGTATTTCCGTACAACCCAGCCAGCCCCGCGACAATACGGTTCACTGCGGCGATTGCATTCCGCGAGATGTTCGCCACCCATCCGTGTTCGCACAACCGTGCAGCTACATGGTGGGCGTGACGGCGTATTGTAGTGCAGACCGGGCCATCTCGCATTGAAAGAAGACAGGAGGTGTCTTGACATTCGATAGTACGATTTGGCATTGTGCTCATAGCAGTGATCGAGGATCGCCGCCAGGGACTGCTGGACACGAGTTGTGGGCGAGGATGCGGTTCAGTTCGGCCTGGGCCTTCCGGGCGTTCGTGCCTAGCCGTATTTGCTTGCCGTTGACGGTGGCGGCGTACGCGCCTCGGGCTGCCCAAAACCAGGGCTTGGGTGTGCGTGCCATGGCAGCAGTGCCTCCGATGTGTGTCAGGAGTGAAATTCTGTACCAATTCTGTATCAGTGAGTGTCGTGCTGATCTTTCGCGGTCATGTTCACCGAACGCATAATCTCGGCGGAAGCCTCTGGGGCAACGGTGTTTATGTAGACGCCCGAGCCCCATTCGAAACCCGCAGCCTTGGTCAAACTCGGCATAATCTCTATATGCCAGTGATAGTGCCCAAGTTCCTGGGTGTCAAAGGGGGCCGTGTGAATGAAGTAATTATAGGCGGGACGGTCCAGGGCGGTCTCGATCTTGCCAATTACCTGGCGCAACAATGCGGACAGTTCCTCCACCTCGTTCTTCCGAATGTTCTCGTAGTGGCTCGCGTGCAACTTGGGCAGAATCCACGTCTCGAAGGGAAACCGGCCGGCGAAAGGACAGAGCGCCACGAAGCTCGGCGTGTCGAGGACAATTCTCTTTTCGTGAGCCAGTTCCTGCTGGATCATGTCGCAATACACGCACCGGCCCCGACCATGGTAAAAATCGAGTGAACCGGTCATCTCCTCCCTGACGTTAACCGGCACGATGGGAGTTGCGATAAGCTGACTATGCACGTGCTCAATCGACGCGCCGGCCGCCTCGCCCACGTTCTTGAAGATCATCCCGTAGACCAGTCGGCGGTCCTGCTTCAAGTCCACGAGTCGATCGCGGTAAACCCAAAGCACCTCGCGGACCTGCGACTCGCTCAAATCCGACGTGCTCACCACATGTCGAGGCGACTCGATAATCACTTCGTGGGTGCCGAATCCCTCCATGCGGTCGTAGATGCCGTCGCACCCCTTGTTCGGACTTCCCGCGATCTCCAGCGCCGGAAACTTGTTGGGGACCACCCGCACGCGCCAACCCTCGCGGTTCGGCGGGGAATCCGGCTCTCGGTAGGCGAGGATCTCGTCGGGGGTGTTCCCTTCGTGCCCCTCGCAGAACGGGCACAACGCCCCGCGGCGGCGATGCGGCCTCGACTCGAATTCGTGCGGACGCTTCGCACGATTCTCTGCCACGATCACCCAGCGTCCGACGATTGGGTCCTTCCGCAAGTCCGGCATTTGGCGCTCTCCGTCGCTTCCAACCACGTCAACCAAAACCGAACCCCGACCGTCAGGGAGTGGGCACGCGGTTCTCGCCGCCAAACGCCAACCAACCTGGCCCCCAACCAATCGTCACACGGCGCGGACCGTCTCCTTCATCCGTTCGATCGTCTTCGCATACAGCGTCAGGTACTGCCTGGCGCTCCGGTTCCACGACCAGTCCTGCCGCATGCCCGTCTCGATGAGTTGGTTCCAAATCTTCTTGTCGGCGTACGCATCGCAGGCGTGCCGAAGCGACTCGGCCATCGCCATCTCGCTGTAGTCGCTGAAACTGAATCCGTTCGCCGCGCCCGCTAGGAGCGTTTCCTCGTTGGCGTCGACGATCGTGTCGGCCAATCCGCCAGTCGCGCGAACCACCGGCACCGTGCCGTATGCCAGACTGTACATCTGGTTCAGCCCGCACGGCTCGTACCAACTGGGCATCACGAACAGGTCGGCGCCCGCTTCGATCCGATGGGCCAGCGGCCCGGAAAACGTCAATCGCACGGCGATTTTTCGCGGGTGACGCTCCGCGAGCTCCTCGAGTTTCTGGTGATACTCCTGGTCGCCCGTCCCAAGAATGACCCATTGAACCTCGCGGTCCTTCGCCCACTGTTTCATCACCTCGATGACCAGGTCGATTCCCTTCTGCCGGCAGAGGCGTCCGATCAGGCCGACGAGCGGCACGTTGGGTTGCTGGGGAAGCCCGACTTCCTCTTGAAGCGCGGCCTTACAGGCGGCCTTTCCCTTGACATGTGTCTCGACCGAGTAGTTGGTCGACAGATTGGGATCGGTGGCTGGATTCCAGTGCGACACGTCCATGCCGTTGAGAATGCCCGAAAGCACGCCCCGACGCTGCTGCAACGTCCCTTCAAGGCCGCAGCCGAACGTCGGGCTCTGGATTTCCTGGGCGTAACGCGGGCTGACCGTGTTGACGGAATCGGCGNNATCCCCGTCTTCAGCAGATTCAGGTACCCGTGGAACTCCATCTGCTGCCAGTTGAAGTATTTCCAGTCCAACCCGGTCAACAGCATGTCCCAATGCCAGAACTGGCCTTGGTACGCCAAATTATGGATCGTCAACAGCGAGGCGATGTTCTCGTAGCGAGGAATGCCGCGGTACTCGACCTTGAGATAGGCCGGAATCAGACCCGTCTGCCAATCGTTCACGTGAAGCAGATCGACCCGCAGATCGAGCAGGCGGATCGCCTCGAGCACGGCTCGCGAGAAGAAGACGAACCGCTCGCAGTTGTCGATATAGTCCTTCCCGTCCGCCTGGTACAAGCCGTCGCGGTCGAAGTACTGATCCTGCTGGACGAGATAGACGGGCACGTCGCCGCCGGGCATCGTGCTTTGCAGCAAGTGGCCCGTAACCATCTTGCTCCCAATCGGCACGATGAAATCAATCCCCATTGGCTCGATCGTCTGCCCGCAACACCACGAGGAGCGGTAGGCGGGCAGAATGAGCGCCGGCTTGTGCCCCAACGCGGCCAACGCGCCGGGCAACGCGCCGCACACGTCGGCCAATCCTCCGGTCTTCGAAAACGGCACCGCTTCACTGGTGGCCATCAGGATGTTCACGTTGGCAAGCTCCGCTGAATAGGTGGATTTCGAAGAATCGGTGAAAACATTGCTTTAACCCAGATTTCTCACAAGTTCACACCAACCCGAAGCGCAAGCGAGAGGAGTGTAACGGCTTATCATCAACGACGACGTCGACGGACACTTCGCACACTGCGTTCAACGGGCCGGCTCGTGAATAATCCGGGTCAAGAAAAAACGACTCGCCAGCCCTCTCGATGGCTTCGTTGACGCAGTTGGCGTAGTGCGACGGGCAAGGTGCCTCGCCGATCGTGAGCGTACCACAACCGGCGCGATGCCCAAAGGGCCGTTAGGGTCAACTCGCGTGGCTGATTTTTTAGACTCAACCCATCCTTCTTATTTTATGCAATCGGAAAAGATACTTGACGGGTTGAGTCTTTTCCATGGACGGAGTGTCTTAAACACTTACGACGGTTCTGTTGGCACCACCCATTGGACCGGATACTGTGCGAGTTCGTGCTACCCAGCTCCTACCTAATCGCAATGCCGCTGAATTGGGCTAGTCCGGATTCTGCGCGAGCCGACACTAGCCCGAAGCGCAAGCGCTAGGTGCGTAACGACTTATCGTTCCTTGCGAGTCCGGCTGACTCTCGCATGCTGCACCGCAATCAGAAGCTCGTGAGTAATTCGGGCTAGGCCGGATCATCCACCAACTTACCAATACCGCGTACGCAGGACCGAGCATCTGCCGATCGCCCTTCCCCCGTTGTGCAAAACTCGCTCATTCGCCTCTGCGGGTCGCATCCAACCCCCCCACCTAACCGGAAAAACCCTCAAGGTTTGCCTATTCTAGTCCGATGAACAATTCGGCGTGATCGTCAAATACTGCGCCACGAGAACAGCCTTACTCATGCCGCCACTTAGCAGGCGTGGTTGCCGGAAAACGACATCGCCCTCATGGGGCCAGAACTGAGCGACTCGAATTTGTACTGAATGCCGCTTTTGCATTACCGCCCCTCACCTTGAAACACCGCGCCGCCCATGGGACAGATTTTACGGCATAGACTGACGCAACGAAAGGCGTGTCGGGTGTACGTAAGTCCCTCGAAGCAAGGCTTTTGCCTCTTCGTGTTGGCATTGGTTCTTTCGGGTTGCTCGACCCTTGACACGACGAACGATCTGACAACGCTCAAACGCGACCAACTCGATGACTACCCGCTTCTCGTGGCATCCGACGAACCGCCGGCGG
>DOEZ01000688.1 GCA_003532715.1 Planctomycetaceae bacterium | reverse complement strand
CTCTAACCGCTGAGCTACGGGCCCTAAATGTCTTGTTTTTCAGGTGTTTCAGGCTGTAGGTGGTTTTCTTTGTCTGGGCGCTTGACACCCGTTTTGACACCCGCTAGACTGAAACCATGGAAAACGCCCGGGGGCTGACACCCGCCGGGCGAAGTGCGACACCTGACCACTTACAGCGAGGTGCCACAATGGCAAAGTCTACCACAAAGGGCAAACGGGGTAAAGCCGGAAGGGTCCATCAGGACTTCCCGCTTTGGAAGCATCCATCCGGTCGATGGTGCAAGAAGATCAAGGGCAGGGCTCACTACTTCGGCAAGGTTGACACCGATCCCGACGGTGTCAAAGCCCTCGACAAGTATCTCCGCGACAAGGACGAATTGCTTGCCGGGCGGAAGCCGAAGCGGCCCGGGCAGGATGGCCCGACCGTCCTGGACTTGACCGAGTCGTTTCTCGACACAAAATGGGCTCTTGTCCAGTCGCACGAATTGGCCGAAACCAGTTTCCTCGACTACAAGCAAACCTGCGCCGCTGTTCTGGGCGCCATAGGGCGAAACCGCCTCTTGTCCGACGTTCATCCCGAGGACTTTTCGCGATTCCGCACGAAGCTCGCCAAGCGTGTCGGTCCGGTCACCCTCGGCAACGAAATCAACCGGATTCGAGTCGTGTTCAAATTCGGGTACGACGCCGGCATGATCGAACACCCGATCCGGTTCGGCCCGGGGTTCAAGCGCCCCTCCAAGCGTGTCTTGCGATTGGAGCGGAAGAAGAGCGGGCCGCGGATGCTGGAAGCCGAGGAACTCCGCGCCGTGCTGGCCAAGGCCAAGACGCCCATGACGGCGGCCATTTTGTTGGGCATCAACGCCGGCCTGGGTGCCGCCGACGTGGCTCGACTCCGCACGTCGCACGTCGATCTAGAATCCGGGTGGCTCGACTTCCCGAGGCCCAAAACGGGCATCGACCGGCGGGTGCCTCTCTGGCCCGAAACGGTCGCCGCGATCCGGGAGGCCCTGGCGAAGCGGCCGGCACCCAAGGCCAAGGCTGATCGAGGTCTTGTCTTTGTGACCAAATACGGTCAACCCTGGGTGCGGATATCGCCAGTCTGGAAGACAGAAGACGACAAAGTCAAGGGTGGCGTACCTCTCGACGCCGTCGGCAACGAGTTTTGCAAGCTGCTCAAGACGACCGAACTCAAGCGTCCACGTCTGGGCTTCTACGCCCTTCGCCATACGCTAGAGACGATCGGGGGTGAAGCAAAGGACCAAGTAGCCCTGGACGCCGTCATGGGCCACGCTCGCGATGATATGGCCAGTGTCTATCGTGAGCGGATATCGGATGACCGGCTCCGCGCCGTGGTCGGGCACGTTCACGGCTGGTTATTCCCACCGAAGACGAAGCGGTGAGTCGAGAGCGTGCGGCAGTTCGGCCGCTGGTTCCGCCGCGCGGCGGGCAGCCCGGCGAAGGTCGTGGCCGAGGCGGCCCGGTCGGGCAAACAATGGTTCGGCTGGTTGTCGCACTGCCGAGCCGTGTTTTTGTGAGGCGAAGTCTGGCACCAGGGCAGTGTGACGTAACCCGCCGGCTGCGGCCCGGCTTGGGACAGCCACGGCAACAAAGCCCAATGTTCCACGTCTGAAGCCGCGCCGAGCGACTCCAGCGGCCCTTGCCTTAAGCTGGCCCGCCTATTCTTCAGCCAGTTCGCGACTGGCAATTCGCTCCACGTGGGCCATGTGTTCCGCGATGCGGTCTGGAAAGGTCAAGAGAGCGTTGTGGAAGGTGGTTGAATCAGTTAGAATTCTGGGTGTCTTCTATGAACGTGGATAGTTGACAAAACGCAGAAGCTTTGGCTAAGATCGGAGCGATCGAATGCTTGGTGGAGTGACACCGCCCGCACTTACGGAAGTCATAGTGTTCAACCGTGAAACAATGGGGAGTACCTGCGATGTGCGTCTTGATGAGAGTTTGTGCGTTGACCCTGTCAATCATGCTGTTCGGGTCATCATCACTTGCGTCTATGCCGCTCCCGTCTGTTGCCTGGATGGCACAAACGGGTTCTACAAGCAAAGACTGGTGTCGGGGGGTTGCTGTTGATGGTCTCGGGCACGTTTATGCCTCCGGTTGGACTGACGATGCACTAGGGGGACCCAGCGCTGGTGGATACGACGCNNTACACCGTCGATGGCGAACCGCTCTGGACGAGACAGTTCGGCACTAATGCCAGTGATACAAGCCATTGTACGACAGTGGACGAAGCTGGGAACGTCTATCTCTCCGGCTATACGCAGGGCAGTCTGGCAGAGCCTAACGCAGGCCGCCTGGATGTGTATGTTCGTAAGTACACGCCAGAAGGTACTCTGGCCTGGACGCGACAATGGGGCACGAGCGACGACGATCTGGGCTATGGAATATCAGCCGATCGAATGGGGAACGTATACGTTACAGGTTTCACCGGGCAGGGAGTTCACTCCAAGTCTTTCGTCAGGAAGTATTCTACGGACGGCAACTTGGCCTGGGACAGGCAGTTGATCATCGACACGAGTACTTGCTCCTATGCCGCCTCGGCGGATGGTCTTGGGAATGTCTATGTCTCCGGAATTGTTAGCGGCTCGGGCTATAATGCGTTTGTTAGCAAGTATACGGACGATGGTACACTGGCCTGGACGCGGATAGTGGACGGTGGTCAATATGACTACAGCTACAGTGTCTCGGCGGATGGCCTGGGCCATGTCTATGTCTCTGGTATTCAGGGCGACCCCAGCGGCGACTGCGATGTTTTTGTGAGCAAGTACTCAGACACTGGCGATTTGGCCTGGACCAGACCATGGAGCACCAGCACACGAGACATGAGCTATGCCGTCTCGGCGGACAAATGGGGAAATGTCTTCGTTGCCGGGGGCACGAACATCATGGAGGGGGCGTCCTACGGCGATGCACTGGTGGCGAAATTCACGGCGGAGGGCGATCTTGCCTGGGATATGCAATTGGGTAGCGATAGCGATGCTTTCGATGGGATACGAGGCGCTGCGGCGGATGGCCTCGGCAACGTCTATCTTGCGGGCTAGACCGCGGACAGCCTAGGGGGTGACAACGCAGGCGGCCACGATGCGCTCTTGGTCAGAATCAATGATGTTCCCGAACCGAGTTCGTTCCTATTGCTGGGTTTGGGCGTCTTGACCCTTCTTGGCCAGCCTCGTAGTCGCAGCAGTAAACGCTTGTGACCTTTCCTTTCGGCGGACCGAGGCTTGAAACGCTGGGACACTCGCACTCGCAACAGTGACCTTGACAGCGTCTCTGGAACGACGCAGCCTTGCCAGGCAACATCAAATTCTTGAATCGGTTTTGCCCATGCGACGAAAGACATTTCGAGTCGGTCACAACCTTCCCTGCGTGATGTGATCCCAGTCCATACCCAGCACTACATGATGCCCCAAAGGAACCTGCTCTACACGGCAGTCACTCGGGGAAAAAAGCTGGTGATCCTGGTCGGCACGAAGCAGGCTTTGGCGCTGGCCGTACGTCGGGAGGACACCAGCCGCCGGTTCACGGCGTTGGAAAAGCGGTTGCAGGATACTTGACGCGGGCAGAGCGATGCCCGATGGTATATTACGCCCGATCGAATCAGGAGACCTAACATGCAAGCCAACGTGGAATTGCCCAAGGCGTTTTCGGTAAGGGATGAACACGAGTTCTATCCCATCCAGCACTTGATGGCTCGACTGAACCCGAAGCTGATGGTCACGCAGATAGCGACAGGGATGCACGTGAGTGGCGGCGAGACGGTTTTCTGGGGTCTTGTCTTCCTGGAAGGCGACTCACCCGACCAAACGCAGGTCGAGTCTGCCCTTCAAGCAGCCGGGTTTGACATGGCCAGGAGCCGGCTGACCCAAGCCGCCTTCATGTGGAGCGACCGTTCGGTCGTCGACGACAGAGAGAAAATGGAGGACGGTGGCCAACCATGCTGCGTGAACTCTGCCAAGCCAAAGCCGAAGAGGCCCACAGTCGGCTAAATCGCTTTTCAAAACATGAAGGTGTGTTTGGTCTGGACTTTGACATGGCGTCAACGCCTGCCACCCGCGAAACAACATCACGACCGTTCGGCGATTCAGCTCCTGGCGTTGGCCTGATACCTGCCTCGCAGCTAAGGCATGAAACAAGCTCGACAAGGGGCCTAGCGGCCTCACTAATCGCCTCTCGCATCTTCGGTGTCTTTGCAGTCGCGCCGAGCGGTAACGCGACACAGAGGCCACTGACGAGCTCTGAAGCGATATGCCTTCATGGACCGAAAAAGATCAACGATCACGTTCGATAACTCCTGCGTTGCATTGCGATGAAGTGCGACGATTCGCCACTGTATGCAAATGAATGTTAACGATACTCCATGCTTGGGGTGTCATGTGTTATCCCAGGCACAGTAGGCGACCATGTCATGACGATTGCATTAGCGCTTATTGCGCGGTCACACGGTATGTCAAAGCCACGAAGGGGCGTGCAGATTCCCAGACGCGTGCGACGACAGTCAATGTGGATCCTCAAGTCTCACTGCCCTCGATAGGTTCGCACGACGAGTCAGTCTGCACGCGAGCGAATGTCTTGGTGCTGTGATGGCCAGCAGCAGTTGCTGACTGCCTCGACCGCGCGCCACCTCAAGCAACGTACGCCACGACCGGTGAGCCTTGCTTCTGCTGGATCGCCAATGACGCGCACTCGGGTCCGACTTGGCGGCGTGATTTTGGCGTCACGAGTTCCCTTCCCCACCCATGTCGTCGGCCATCGTCCCGGCCGCTTCGCGCCGCGACGGGTCAAACGTCGCCCCAAGGCCTGCGGGCTTCTCCAAAAACACCGACATCTCTACACAACCCGAGATGAGAAAAGCGGTTAGAGAAGTTCAAGTGCCATTCCAGCCTGAGACCTTTACGGGCCCAATACACACGACCAAGTGCGGTCTGAAAATCAAAATGGGCGAAAAATAAAAGAAATTACGGCAGTTTCTGGGGGGTACCCAACGTGGACTCCCGGACGGAACGAGACGTCTTGGTGCTGGCCGGATCGTAAGGGTCCTGCGGGAAGTCAACAACCCTCCCGAAGGGTGAGACAGAGGCGGCCGTGGCAGACCCTTCCGCTAACGATAGTCGGATGCCGTCTCCTGGAGTCGCTTCACATACCGTGCCAGCAGAGCCCGCGCAGCGCCGGCGGTGAAACACCGGGGATCGCAACGCACGCTCACGATCAGTTGTCCCGCATACCGCGAAACGAGCAGGCTCGCGCGCGTGAGCGGCCTGATCGGAGGCGCGCCGGTCAGGCTTTCGAGCACGACGTTTGCCGCTTGTATCCGTCTGTCATTCGTGACAAGACTGGCGGGAAAGTACCGGGCCACGTCGCCGAAGTTCGAAAGAACCAGCGACGCCAGGCATCGCCGACGTCGGGTCGAGAATTTTGCCAGACCGGGCACCCTGAGCGAGAATCGGAGGCCGTCGAGAAACAGGAGTCCAAGCGACCAGTACTTGATCGCCTTCGTTTCCTGGCGGATCCCTCTCAGGAGACCTTGCGGATCCGTACAGTCGGACCCGCGGCGCGTGAGAAAGGCAAAGCTCATCGCGTTCGCGGCCGGCATCCGGCGATGTTCGAGCATGCGGAGGTTGATCGGCATGTTGATCCGCAGCCAGCGTCCGCGCATTGTCGGCTCGTGCGCCGCGTTCCAATCGGCGGCCACGACAAAGGCATCCCGCAATAGAACATCGTTGAGGGTCGCGTCGTGTCGCGCGGCCGCGGCATACAGTGCGGTTGTCTCCGCCGCGCTGAAGGTGCATGAGCAAACGTCGGGAACACCGGATACGGAAGCCGCAAGCTCCGCGCGTGGGGATCGCGCGGCATCGTGATGGCCGCGCTGGGGTTTGGTTCCGACGTGGGCGGCGTCCGCGGGCGCCCCATTGGCCAAGGAGCGAGACTCCGGGCTGACCGCCAAGGGCGTCGGTCGACGGCTAAAAAACTTCGCCGCCTCCGTGACGGTTGACTTGACGATCGCCCAGGGAGAAACGGGCTCGGGCAAGGTGACGTCAAAGCGGTCGCGGATTCTCAGTTTTTCAGCCGCCAACCGGACGGGCGCCGGGGCGGCCATGTCGGAAACGGCGCGGACGGAGTAGGCGACCAGCAGATCACGGACAAACTGGAGCGTTCCGACGCCGTCCGCACAGGCGTGATGCACCAGAAGCGTCAGACAGGCGCGGCCGTCGCCCTGGCGCACCCACAGGCGGAGTCCCGCCTCGAGACGCAGATCGATTGCGCCGCCGGCTCGACCTTCGAGCGGTGCTTCGAGCATTCCCCAATCGAGCGGAACGGGCGAGGACGGCGTCCCGACCCAGCAGTACCCTTTCCGCGGCACGCGTTCGACGCGCGCGGTCAGGAGCGGATGATGCGTCAGGGTGTCGGCCAACGCTCTCTCGAGAGCCTCGCGATCGAACTCGCCTCGGAAATCGAATGCCAGCGAATAGGTCATGGGATACTCGGGCGTATCGTCGGCGAGCATATAGCGCTCGAACGGTACTAACGGAAGGGGGAAGATATCCACATCGGCGTCCTCCGGCATGGTCTGGGCCTCCTGTTCTCGCGGGCACTTCACTTCTTTCGAGCGGCAATCAGAACGCGGCGCATGCGAGGAAGCCTTGGAAGCTCGGCTTGGGCGTCGTGGACCCAGACCATCGCGGTCTTCTTGCCCATTTCTTCGATCAGCACTTCCCGTTCGGCAAGGATTCGCTCGTAGACCGCGCGCTGATACGCTTCCCAGTTGGGAGTGGTGTCGCAAACTTCGACTTCGAAACCATTTTCTTCGAGCACAGGGCGATAATCCCTGACCCCCCCCGCCATGTCCAACTCCCACGTGGTGAACACAAATCGAGCCGCCGGTTTCAGAATCCGCGCCGCCTCGCGCACGGATCCGATCTTGTCGGGTACGAGGAATAAGGAATCGACGCTCATCGCACCCGCGAAATTCGCTTGGGGAAGGCCCGTGGCGGCAAAGTCGCCCACGTGAAACTCGGCGCGTCCGGTCAGTCCGAAGTCGACGATACGTTCGCGAGCCTTCTCGATGGCGACGCTTGAGATGTCGATTCCCGTAAGAAGGGCGCTCGTTTGACGCGCGACCCAGAAGCCGGCTCCCCCGAGCCCGCACGCGAGATCGACCAGCGAGTCTCCTTCGGCAAGGGAGAGATGTTTTGCAAGATTCCGCAAGTCGGTCATGGTAAGGAAGCCGGTCGGATCGGCCTCCTCGGCATAATCGTCGCCGAAGACGTCACGAAAAATGCCGCGCAGAGTCTCGCCTCGCTGTTGTCCTTCGTAGAGATCGTCGAAAACATCCTTGACGCGCCATCGGCCTTGATAGAAGAACCAGTAGAACGAGGCCACGAACGACTTGAGTCGGTGGGCGAGCGTCGGCATCATCGTCTCCCGGATGTATAACGATGTATAACAATGAGTGGCACAAGACGGGTGGGCGCCGGTCAAGGGTCGCGCGAGCCGCGACGCGGCCTCGTACTATCTGCCCAGTATAGCCCCGAGAATCGGGCCAAGCAATAAGGAGGCCATTTCGGACAGGGGAACGGCAAGGTCGAGGTTTTGCGTGCCACGTTGTGAGAGAACCTCGGGCGGCCGCGTCGGTTGCCGCCCGCGCACGGCTTGCCGCAACTGGTTTGCTGGCCGTGTGTTGCAGGCACTGCGTCGATCTCGGTCCGGCTCGCACCACGGTCCGGCACGCGGTGGCACGCGGATCGATCGCGAAACCTTGCCGTTCTCGATCGAGCCGAAGGAAAGCTTGGCACCGCCGAACCGGTTCACTAAAATGAACCGCTTGGCATGGAATCATTCCTCCACGACATCGGGCCGTGCTCCCATGACGCAATTTCCCCTTTCCCTGNNAACGAGCCGAGGGCGTCGCCACCATTTCCATCCAGCGTCCGAAGGAGCTCAACGGCATTAACCCGGTGGTCCTGCATCAGATGCAGCAGGCGTTGCACGACGTGGTCGCTGATCCGAACGTGCGGGGAATCGTGATCGGCGGCGAAGGGAAGGCGTTCGTGGTCGGGGCCGATCTGGGGTTCTTTCTGCGCAACATCGAGTCAGGCAATCTGGAGCGGATCGTCCAGTATACCCGGGCGGGCCACCGCCTCATGAACGCCATCGACGCGTGTCCAAAACGGGTCGTCGCGTGCGTCGGCGGCGTGACGCTGGGAGCCGGGGTCGAGATTGCCTTGGCCTGCGATTGCGTCGTGGCTTCGCCCCGAGCCAGCTTCGGCCTGCCGGAGACCGGCCTGGGCATCTATCCCGGCTTCGGCGGTACTCAACGAACGCCACGCAAGATAGGCGTCGGCCTGGCCAAATGGTTGATCTTCACCGGCAAGACGATTTCGGCGTCGGAGGCGCACAAGGTCGGATTGGTGGACCACGTCGTGCCGCATGAACAACTCGAGGCGACGGCTCGATCCAGAGCGTTGGACGCTACGCGACACGCAGCGCGCGCCGAAGCGACCTCGCCGGAGCTGGAGGCGATCGAACGATTCTTCGCGTCGAATCGGGCGGACGAGCTTCGTCTCGGCCGAACCGACACCCGGAACAACCCGACGCTTGCTCGGGCCATGAAACTGGTTGCCGCCAAGGGCCCCCTCGCCCTGCGGCTCTCCGAGCGATTGATCGACGAGGGGTCGAGGCAATCGCTCGAGGCGGGCCTGCAAATGGAGATCGACCACGTCGTCGAGATATTCAGCACGGAAGACGCCTATCGGGGCCTTTCTTTTCGCGCTGGCCGGCAGGTGGGACGTCCGGAGTTCGCGGGGCGGTAGAGTCGCCGTGGCAAGGCAGGGTGTTTCACGGAAGCTGATCTCGCAAAATCTTGCCTCGCGACGACCGGGGCAGAGCGTCCAGGAGAATGATCCGGCCGGGTCGTTTGAAATAGACGAGTTGCTCCTGACAATGCGCCTTGATCCGTGCCACGTCGATTCCCTCCTCGGCCACGACGGCCGCCTTGACGTAGTGCAGTCCCTGTCGAGTCTGGCCGGAATAGACCTTCACTTCGACCACGCCCGGCAGCCAACCAATCACCTCCTCCACCTCGCTTGGCAGGACCTTCATGCCCGAGACGTTGATCACCTCGGCACGTCGGCCGCGAAGGTGTAGCGCGCCGTCGGCGTCGATCCAGCCGAGATCCCCGGTGTTGAACCAGCCCTCGGGCAGGCACGACGCGTCGAGAGTCTCGTTATTGAGGTAACCCACCATGACGGAGTTCGAACGGACATGGACCAAATCGACGCCAGGCCCGAACTCCCGCGTGTCCGCGTCGCTGTCGTCCGCGCGGCGGATCTGAACCTCGACACCGTCAAACGGGCGACCGACGCATCCTCCCGGTGCCGCCGCATCGCCGGGCCGCGTCACGGCAATTGCCCCGGCTTCGGTCGTTCCATACAAGGGCCGGGCACGCGCGCCCGATATTCTCTCGAAGTTCGTCGCGGTGCGCGAGGTCAACGGCGCTCC
>DOEZ01000146.1 GCA_003532715.1 Planctomycetaceae bacterium | reverse complement strand
TCAACTGCGGCCAGTGCGTCATGGTGTGTCCCACCGGCGCGCTGCGAGAGCAGGATAACCTGCGGGAAGTGATCGAAGCCCTGGCGGACCCCGCCAAAACCGTGGTCGTACAGCACGCGCCCGCGGTTTCGGTCACGTTGGCCGAGGAGTTCGGCGTGAAGCCCGGCAAGGACATAGCCGGGACCATGACCGCCGCGTTGCGGGCGTTGGGGTTCGACCGCGTATTTGATACGGCGTTTGCGGCCGACCTGACGATCATGGAGGAAGGTTCCGAACTGGTGCATCGCGTTCGCAACGGCGGCACGCTGCCGATGCTGACGAGTTGTTCGCCGGGGTGGATCAAGTTCGTCGAGCAGGCCTATCCGGACTTTCTGCCGAACCTGTCGAGTTGCAAGAGCCCGCAGCAAATGTTGGGCGCGGTGATCAAGACGTACTATGCGAAAGAGCAGGACCTCGATCCACGGAATATCTACAGCGTTTCGATCATGCCATGCACCGCGAAGAAGTTTGAAGCGACGCGGCCGGAGATGGCCCGAAACGGCCTGCCCGACATCGACGCAGTGCTGACCACTCGCGAATTGGCCCGTTTGATCCGGATGCGCGGCCTGGACCTGAATACTCTCGAACCCGATATGGCCGACTCCCCGCTGGGACAACGCAGCAGCGCGGGCAAGCTGTTCGGCGTCAGTGGCGGCGTGATGGAGGCGGCAGTACGTACGGCCCATTACCTGATCGCCGGCCGCGAAATGCCCGATCTGAAGCTTCAGCAACTCCGCGGGCTCAAGGGCGCCAAGTTCGCTCGTGTCGGGATCGACGGTATGGAACTGGGCGTGGCCGTGGTTAGCGGTTTGGCGAATGCGGCCGTGTTGCTCGACGAGATTCGCGCCGGCCGCAAGGATCTGCATTTCATCGAGGTTATGACGTGTCCGGGTGGGTGTATCGCCGGCGGCGGGCAACCGCTCGGGACGGATATCGAGGCAGTGCGTGCAAGGATGAAGGCCTTGTACCGGATCGACCGCGACGACGAGATGCGCGCGTCGCATCGGAACTCGGAGATTCAGCAGCTCTACACCGACTTTCTGGGCGAGCCCCTGAGCGAGAAAAGTCATGCGTTGCTGCACACGCACTATGCAGCCCGCACGGTTTTTGCCTAGTCGTTTGTGGGCTCCACTCGCCGCGAACAAGGGGTTGTGCATTTGCGAGATTGGATATGAAACCGGCGAATATGCCACTGGTGACGACGATCAAGGAACGCTGCCGCGTGTGCTATACGTGCGTGCGCGAGTGTCCGGCCAAGGCAATTCGGATTGTGGAGCAGCAGGCCGAGGTCATGCCGGAGCGCTGCATCGGTTGCGGCAATTGCGTGCGCGTGTGCAGTCAGCATGCCAAACGCGTCACAAGCGACCTGGACCATGTGCAAGCGTTGTTGAAGGGCAGTGATCCCGTCGCGGCCATTCTTGCCCCGAGCTTTCCCGCCGAGTTCGTCGATATCGAGTACGAGATCTTCGTCGGTATGCTACGTAGTCTCGGGTTCCGATTGGTGAACGAAGTCGGTTTCGGGGCGGACCTGGTGGCGGCCAAGTATCGGCACTTGTTGGAGCGCAATCCGGATGAACGTTACATTGCGACCACTTGTCCGGCAATCATCGGATATGTCGAGCGATATCACCCGGAATTGGTTCCATTTCTCGCTCCGATCGTCTCGCCGATGTTGGCGACGGCCCGGATGCTACACCGACGTCACGGAGACAACCTCCGGATCGTGTTCATCGGGCCGTGCATTGCGAAGAAAGGTGAGGCGACCAGCGATGCGGTTGTCGGCGAGGTTGACGCGGTTATGACGTTTGTCGAACTCGGGCTACTGTTTGAAATGGCTAACGTCTCGCCCTCACGGGTCGAACCATCGGATTTTGATCCGCCGCACGGAGCCTACGGCGGGCTGTTTCCCATCAGCCGGGGAATGCTGCAAGCAGCAAACCTCGAGGAAGATCTAGTCACCGGTGAAGTCATTGCGGCGGATGGACATCAGGAGTTCGTCGACGCCATTCGCGAGTTCGAATTAGGCGACGTCGATATCCAGTTGCTCGAGTGCCTGTGCTGCAACGGCTGCATCATGGGACCGGGAATCAGTTCGGAGACGCCGTTGTTCAGACGCCGCGCGCAGGTCAGTCGATACGTGCGGCAACGCATGCATCACGTCAGCCGCGCGGAGTGGAAGCGCAATCTGGCGGAATACCTGAAAGGCGATCTGACGCGGGAGTTCCTGGCGAACGACCAGCGGATTGACAAACCGTCGCAAGAATCCATACAGCAGATTCTTCGGCAAATGGGCAAAACAAAGGCGGAAGATGAATTGAACTGCGGCGCCTGCGGGTATGACACGTGCCGCGAGCACGCGATCGCGATCTACCGGGGGATAGCGGAAAGCGAGATGTGTCTGCCGTACACGATCGAACAACTGAAAAAGACGTGCGGAGAGCTAATGCTCTCGCACGAACAACTTGCGACGGCGCAGGACGCGCTGATGCAGTCGGAGAAGCTCGCCAGCATGGGGCAACTGGCGGCCGGCATTGCGCACGAGGTGAATAATCCGCTTAGCACCGTCTTGATGCTGTCGCACGTCCTGCTGGACGAGTCCCGGCCGGACGCCCCAGAGCGGGAGGATTTGGCGATGATTGTGAGCGAGGCGGATCGCTGCAAGAAAATCGTCGCGGGTTTGTTGCACTTTGCCCGGGAGAACCGGGTCGAGGTGCGACGCGAGGACGTGGGTGGGTTGATTGCGAGGGTAGTGCTGGCATCCAAAGCGCCGGACAATATAACCATGCACGTCGAACCGGTTCAGGAGACGATCTGGGCGGAAGTGGACCGGGACCAGATCATCCAGGTGTTGACAAACCTCGTGCAGAACGCCATTGCAGCCATGCCGGTCGGAGGCACGATCACGTTCCGCTACGGGCAGAAGGACAGCCAAGTGTGGTTCAGCGTATCCGATACCGGCGTGGGCATCCCCGAGGAGAACAACAAAAAGGTGTTCGAACCGTTCTTCACGACGAAGAAGGCAGGCGAAGGCACGGGATTGGGACTGGCCGTCGTCTACGGAATCGTGAAAATGCACCACGGCGACATCCGTTTGGAGTCGAATGCGGATCCCGCCGTGGGACCGACCGGGACGACGTTTACGGTCACGCTGCCGAAGACGCGTCGAACGCCAATAACGGGAGATGCGGCCTGACCGCAACGTTGCGGAGTAGTAGATTCATGAGGAGAACAAGATGAATAAGTGCATACTGTTGGTTGATGACGACCCCGATTTTTTGTTGAGCACCCAGACGATGCTCAGCAGCGCCGGGTATGCCGTGACGACGGCGGAGGGGGTCGCGGACGCGGAAGAGAAACTCACCCGACATCGTCCAGACGCGGCGATCATTGACCTGATGATGGAAGAATTCGACGGCGGCTTCTCGTTGTGCCATCATATCAAGAAGCTTGACCCTTCGATACCGGTGATCATGGTAACGGCGGTTACGAGCGAAACGGGGCTGAACTTCGACGTTTCCACCGGCGGTGATCGCTCGTGGATCAAAGCGGACGCCCTGTTGGCGAAGCCGGTGCGATTCGAGCAGTTGAAGCGGGAATTGGACCGGCTGTTAAAGGAGTAGGAGATATGGCCGAACTCCGTGTGTTGGTAGTGGACGACGAACCCGGTATGCGTCATAGCATCAAGCGCGCGCTGTCCAACCATACGGTGCGTCTGCCGGAAATCGAGTGCGAGGTCGGGATTCAACTACAAGAAGCGGACAGCGGCGAGCGCGCGCTTGAAATCCTGGAGGAACAGTCCTTCGACTTGATCTTGCTGGATCACAAGCTCGGCGGCCTCACGGGGGTTGACGTGCTGGACCAACTGCGCCGGCGCGAACTCGACGTGATGGTCATCATGATTACCGCCTTCGCAACGATCGAGACGGCGGTGCGCGCGACGAAATCGGGAGCTTTCGATTTCATTTCCAAACCGTTCACGCCGGATGAACTGAAAGAAACCGTCCGCAAGGCGGCTTCGCATCTACTAATGCAACGACGGGCGAGGGAACTGACCGAAGAGAAGCGGCGGGTGCGATTCGACTTCATCCGCGTGCTGGGGCATGAATTGAAAAGCCCGCTCGGAGCCATCGAGAATTACCTCAACCTGATGAAAGATCGTATTTCCGGGAACGAACTCGATGCGTATGAACAGATGATTACGCGATCGCTGGCTCGGGCGGGCGGCATGCGTAAGCTCATCGCCGACCTACTCGATATGACACGTATCGAAGCCGGGGAAAAGAAACGAGAATTCACGACGGTCGATGTCAAGGAAGCGGCGGAGCGAGCCGTTGAGGGCGTCAAGCGGCCGGCGGAGGAACGCGGGATCGCGATCTCGCTCGAACACACCGGTCCGACAACCTTGGTGTCCGACCGCGGCGAGATTGACATCGTCCTGAACAATCTGTTGTCAAACGCCGTCAAGTATAATCGAGACGAGGGGGCCGTAACCATCGCACTCCGCGGCGATGACGAGTCGATCACGATCACCGTCCGCGACACCGGAATCGGCCTGACGGAGGAAGAGGCTGCCAAACTCTTCCAAGATTTCTCCCGCATCAAGAACGCCAAAACACGCGACATTCCGGGTAGTGGACTTGGGCTGTCGATCGTCAAGAAAATTGCCGAGCTGTATCAGGGGGGGGTGTCCGTGGAAAGCCGGCCTGACGTCGGCAGCACCTTCACGATTGTCCTGAATCGACATGCGTCTTCGGCCGAGTCCCAACCATGACGCATGACGAACAACTTGTGTGGTTGCGAGAGACGGATCAACAGCGTCTAACCCGCCTTTGGCAATGGGCTGACGAGGTGCGACGGGAGCACGTCGGTAATGATGTGCATCTGCGTGGACTGATCGAAGTGTCGAACTACTGTCGCCGGTTGTGCGGTTATTGCGGCTTGCGAAGGCCGAACCGGCAGATTCAACGCTATCGAATGAGCGCGGATGAGGTACTCGCGTGTGCCCGGCGAGCCGTCGAACTGGGGATGGGGACGGTTGTGTTGCAGGCTGGAGAAGACCCGGAACTCGATGGGCCGTGGGTGACGGATCTGGTGCGGCGAATCAAGGCGACGACGGACCTCGCCATCACGTTGAGCCTGGGCGAACGCAGTCCGCGCGAACTCGAGATGTGGCGAGATGCCGGGGCTGATCGTTACTTGTTGCGTTTTGAAACATCGAATCGCCAATTATTCGAACAGATTCACCCGCCGCACGCCGAGAATGCAGCCGATCGGTTCGCCTTGTTGCACACTCTGCGAGAACTCGGCTATGAAATCGGCAGCGGCGTGATGATAGGCCTGCCGGGACAGCGTTTTACGGACGTGGCGCGTGATATTGAGCTCTTTCGCGAACTGGATCTGGACATGATCGGCGTCGGGCCGTTTGTACCACACCCTCAAACACCCTTAGGGCAAAATGGGTTGCGCGAGGATGTGGGCGACGAACAGGTGACCAACGACGCGACGGTCACGTGGATTGTCATCGCGTTGGCCCGATTAATGTGTCCGTTGGCGAATATTCCGAGTACGACGGCCGTGGCGACGTTGCACGGCATGGAGGGACAATTGCTGGCGCTGACGCGAGGGGCGAACGTCATCATGCCGAACCTCACGCCGGCCAATTACCGCAAGCAATATCAAATCTACCCGGACAAGGCCTGTTGCTATGACGATTCACCGGCCGCTCTGACGAAACTGCGGGAACGGCTTGCGGTTTTGGGGCGAACGGTCGGTGTCGGGCGCGGCGATTCATTAAACAAACAGCGGCGCGGTGATTCAAGAACTGTGCGTCAGAGCGTGGATCCACTGGACGTTGGCCGACTTGGTAGCACCCAGGCGAAGACGTCAGAAGGGAGATGAACGTGAAAACCGACTCATTGCCGAGCAAAGCGCTTAGCGCGAATGCGACGAACTTCATTGATCCGGCAAAGCTGCACGATCTATTGAGGCTCCCGGAACCCGACCGGATTCAGGTACGGGCCGTTATCGCAAAGAGTCTTGCGAAAGAGGCCCTGAGTGTCGAGGAAACCGCGGTGCTGTTGCGTACGCGTGATCCGGGGCAGGTGGAGGAGATGTTTGACGCCGCGCGGCAGTTGAAGCGTGATGTATACGGTAATCGCATCGTACTCTTTGCTCCGCTTTATGTCGGCAACCTATGCACCAATGATTGCCGGTACTGCGCTTTTCGCAGATCGAATCCGGACGTCGTGCGGCGAACACTCGAACGGGAGGAAGTCTGTTCGCAGGTGCGGGTGCTTGAACAACAGGGGCACAAGCGGCTGATCCTCGTTTTCGGCGAGCATCCCCAATACGACGCGGAGTTCATCGCCGAGTGCGTGCGCGCGGTCTACATGACCAAAAGTGGGCATGGCGAGATTCGCCGCGTGAATATCAACGCCGCTCCCCTCGATGACGCGGGCTATCGCGTGGTGCATGCCGCGGGTATCGGAACCTATCAGGTCTTCCAGGAAACGTACCATCCCCCGACGTACGCGGACTACCATCCCGCCGGCACCCGGAAGAGCGATTACTTGTACAGGCTCGATGCGCTAAGTCGCGCGCAGGAAGCGGGGATTGACGACGTGGGCATCGGGGCGCTGTTCGGCCTGTACGATTGGCGGTTCGAGGTGCTGGGCCTCGTGTCGCATGCCTGGCACCTGCAAGACCGTTTCGGAGTGGGGCCGCACACGATCAGCTTTCCGCGCGTGCAGCCGGCACACGGTGTTTCCTTCGATCGGCGTTACGAAGTGAACGACGAGGAATTCAAGCGCGTCGTAGCCACGTTGCGGCTGGCGGTTCCGTATACGGGGCTGATTATGACCGCACGTGAGCGCGCGGCCTTGCGGCGGGAGATACTGGCGTTCGGCGTTTCGCAGATCGACGCGGGCACTCGCATCGAACTCGGCGGATACACCGAAGCAGAACATGCGCAATGCTTGAAACGCGAGCAGTTCCAGATTGCCGATATCCGCTCGCTGGACGAGGTGATGCGCGAACTAGCGGAGGACAACTATATTCCGAGCTTCTGTACGGCATGTTATCGACTGGGCCGCACGGGCGAACACTTCATGGAGTATGCGATTCCCGGATTCATCCAGCAGTTTTGCACGCCCAATGCGCTGACGACCTTCATGGAATATCTGGTGGACTACGCATCACCGCAAACGAGGGAGGCGGGTCGGCGCCTGATCGCGGCGGAACTCAACAAGATCGAGAACCAGGCTGTGCGCAAAGCGGTCGAGGAGCGACTGCGTCGCATTGAGGTCGAAGATGCCCGCGACCTGTATCTCTAATCGAATCGGGCTGCATTCATCGAGGCACGCATGACCACCTATCGCACCGAAACCGACCTACTCGGCCCAGCGCCCGTACCGGCGGATGCCTTGTATGGCATTCATACGGTGCGGTCCGTCGAGAATTTTCCGCTCGCCGGACGCCCGGTGCATCGGGCGCTGATCCATGCTTACGGGGCCGTGAAGTTGGCTTGCGCGCGGACCAACCACGCTCTTGGCCGGCTGGATGATTGGCGGGCCCGGCCTATCCAGGACGCTTGTGCTGAACTCCGGGCGGGCGTCCTCGATCGGTTTATTGTGGTCGATGCACTGCAAGGGGGTGCGGGCACCTCGACCAATATGAACGTGAACGAGGTCATTGCCAACCGTGCGTTGCAGCTATCAGGACGTTCACCGGGCGAATACGACGCGATCAGCCCAACGGACCATGTCAACCTGCACCAATCCACCAACGACACCTATCCGACGGCCCTGAAAGTGGCGGCCATCAAACTGCTGCATGAACTCGAAGAGCAGATCGTGGCGCTGGTCGAGACGTTCCAGAATCAGGAGCAGGCGTGCGCCGACGTGGTCAAGGTTGGTCGCACTCAACTTCAGGACGCGGTTCTCACTACGCTGGGTCGGGAAATGGGCGCCTACGCCGAGGCGTTGAGCCGCGATCGCTGGCGCATTTCCAAGTGCGAGGAGCGGCTGCGCGTGGTGAATCTCGGCGGAACCGCGATTGGGACGGGACTCGGCGCGCCCCGCGAGTACATCTTCGCCGTGGTGGAGACGCTTCGCGAGATCACCGGCCTGGGGTTGGCGCGGGCCGAGAACATGGTCGACGCGACGCAAAACGTCGATGTGTTCGTCGAGGTGAGCGGCATGTTGAAAGCCTGCGCTGTCAATCTGCTGAAAATATCGAGTGACTTGCGGCTGCTCTCTTCGGGGCCACAGGCGGGATTGGGCGAGATACTTCTGCCGCCGCGGCAAGCCGGTTCGTCCATTATGCCAACCAAGGTGAACCCGGTGATTCCGGAGGCTGTATCGCAAGTGGCCTTGCGAGTGATGGCGCATGACCAGGAGATCACCCAGGCGTGCGCGCTGGGCAATCTCGAGTTGAACGCGTTTTTGCCGCTGGTCGCGGATGCCCTGTTGAACAGCCTGGAACTGCTGACCAGGGCCGCCGGGATCCTGCGGACTCACTGCGTGGCCGGGCTGACCGCGAATAGCGAGCGTTGTCGAGCACACCTGGCCGGGGCGACTGCCATGGCGACGGCGTTGGTGCCGGTTTTGGGCTATCAGCGAGCAGGAGCCGCCGCCCGCGAAGCAGAGGATACGGGACGCACCATTCGTGACGTCGTTTTAGGCCACGGCTGGTTAACGCCGGAAGAGTTTGATTACCTGGTTACGCCCGAAGCCGTTACGCGACTCGGAACACCACTCGAAGGTGACAAATGAAGGCAACCACACCTCGGGGACTGAGGCTGCATATCGGTTTATTCGGCCGGCGGAACGTTGGCAAGTCGTCGTTGCTCAACGCACTGACGCGTCAGGCGGTGTCGATCGTCTCGGACGTGGCCGGCACGACAACCGACCCGGTTGAGAAGCCGATGGAGTTGCTGCCGATCGGACCGGTGTTGTTCATCGACACGGCCGGTCTTGACGACGTTGGCTCGCTTGGATTGCAGCGCGTTGAGCGCACGCGGCAGGTCATCGATCGCGCGGACGTAGCGTTTCTTGTGGTAGCTGCCGGTGCTTGGAGCGAATTCGAAGAGCAGTTTCTGACCGAACTGCGTCGACGTGAAACGCCCGTTATCGTCGTGTTCAATAAGGCGGATTTGGGCGTCGCGGAAGCGGCGCTGCGGCAACGTCTCGCTGAGGAAGGGGTGCCTTTTGTCGAGACGATTGCCAGCAACGAGCGCGGCGTGGCCGATCTGCGGCAGGCGCTGATTCACACGGTGCCTGATGAATTCATGAATGCTCCGGCGATCGTGGGCGACCTTGTGCCTCCGGGCGGATTAGCCGTGCTGGTGACGCCGATCGACAAAGAAGCACCGAAGGGCCGGTTGATCCTGCCACAGGTCCAATCGATTCGCGACTTGCTGGATCATGACGCATCGGTTCTTGTCGTCAAGGAACGCGAGCTGCATCATGCCCTTGAGCAACTGAAGCATCCGCCCAATCTGGTGGTCACGGATTCGCAGGCGTTTCTCAAAGTCGACGCCGACACGCCGCCCAACGTGCCGATGACGTCGTTTTCCGTTCTTTTCGCGCGATACAAGGGCGATCTGGTGTCGTTTGCTCGTGGAGCGTTGGCGATTGATACGCTTCGGCCCGGCCACCGCGTGCTTATCGTCGAGGCGTGCGCGCACCATCCGATCGTCGATGATATCGGGCGGGTGAAAATCCCACGTTGGCTTACGCAATACGTTGGCGGCAAGCTCAAATTCACGCACGTGCAGGGACACGATTTCCCGGCTGAATTGGAGACGTACAAGCTGGTTATTCATTGCGGGGCATGCATGCTGAATCGCCGTGAAGTCCTCAGCCGCCTGGAACAGTGCAGGCAAAGCGGCGTCCCCATGACGAACTACGGTGTCGCCATTGCGAAGTGTCTGGGGATTCTGGAACGCGCCCTCGCTCCATTTCCGGCGGCGCTTGCGACCGTCTCGAAATCAGCGATGTAAGACTATTGACCTTTGTTCGGTAAGCGAACCACGCGGTTTTCGTCCGACGTTGGCCTTTCCTTGTTGTGACGCGGCCCGAACAACGCCAAGAGGGCATTCCGCATGATGTCATCCTGGTCGAATTCGGTGCTCTGCGCGCCAAATCCACATAGGAAGAGAGTCGGTTCCTTCGAATCGAGCATCGCTCGCAGGCGTTCGGTGTCGTAATGACCCTTGGCGCCGTGAAGGGAGATGTCTCTGGGTTCGAGCCAAGTCACGCGACAATCAGGAACGCTCACGACAATCGGTTGCCAGTCTTCTCGCATCGTCGCCATGCGATCCGGTTTCGACACGGACATTCCTTCGACAAGCGCAAGAAACGTCGTCTCCGTGTGATCGTGTGCCGCGTCACCGTTTGATTGATAAACCTCGGGCATATGTTCGATCAGGCGGAGGTTGTGTGGACCATTCCACGGTTCGTCAAAGCGATATTCACGGTAAAGTTCGGCCTCGCGAGGGCCCAAATACGGCAGGATGAGCACCCGCCAACTGTGCATGAGTCGACCGTCCTCGGATGTGACCGTCGCGGGCGGGAGTTGTCCATGGTCGGCTTGATAGGACATCAAGGCCAGATGAATATACTGAAGATTCCTCGCCGTTCTGGTGTGGCTCATGACGACATGGACACAGAAACACCCCAATGCAAGCGAGTTAATTGACAGGCCCAGTAACAACAAGGCTGGCAGGGCACTTCGCGGAGACCCCGGGTTTTTCACAATCGCGAGCGAGTCTTCGGTCAACGACGAAGCCGTCGCCTCTTGGGCCCGCCGAACAGTGCGGCCGCCGATTATCCAGTCGGCCACGGCCCCCATCGCGGTGCCGACCGCCAGAAGCAGTACGAGCAGACCCGCGACCCCGATGCCCGAGGCCGTGAGGAAGATCTGACTTTTGTAACCGATGACCGTCAGTGCCGGCAGTGACGAACCGACGGAGAACCCGACAATTCCACCAACCACGGCAAACCAAGCGATGCTTCCGAGAACGGTTCGACGTGTGGAAGGTCGAGGTCTGGACGATCGAACAACACTCAATAGAACGGCGATGCCTATTCCCACAACGCTGGACGAGACGTATAGGCCCTGTAAAATGGCCTCTTCGCGAGCAAAATGAGGAGAGCCGAAACGCCAAATTAGAGCATTCACGAGTCCGAGCGCGACCAGGCATCCCAGGGCACTGCCACGGATGGCCGACCCCCAACGGATACGGTCGCTGGTGGCGTATTGGCTGCTGTTTGCGGTCATGTGAACCATAGTACATCCATGAGCCACGCGAAGGGACGGAAGTGCCACCATTCAATCCGCAGCAATGAACAGGCACGGTAC
Source organism: Planctomycetaceae bacterium (assembly GCA_003532715.1). Classification (GTDB taxonomy): domain Bacteria; phylum Planctomycetota; class Planctomycetia; order Pirellulales; family Thermoguttaceae; genus UBA11386. The sequence continues at coordinate 5,302 of DOEZ01000146.1, read as the reverse complement.
TGAAAGTGATCCAGATGGTCGAGGATACCCGGACTCAATACAAGCAGCAGCGACAGCCAACCCAGGGTTCGGTTTGGGTGCTGTGCATGCCTGATGGCCAGCAGGGCAAATAGTATCCACATCAGGAAGATAACGAGGGCGACTACCTCGGCCACAGTTTCCGCCGCCGGCGACAACCGCTGCCCTGAAACGACCACGAAATCGGCAAGAAACGGCAGGACATTGAAGGCGGCGGCACAGGCAACGGAGACCACCCCGCGGAGCTTGGGGCCTGGATGCCGCAACTGCGCGGCGATGAGCACGATGTATCCGGTGACTGCGGCGATCCGAATGGTTGAGCGAATGCCGATCGAAAGACTGAGCCCGCAGACGAAGACGGCTATGATCAGCAGAATCCACACGGAATTGGGGACTCTCCGAGATGCCGGCGGTTCTTTCATGTCAGTGTCCGATTTCGATAATTCTGAAATCATGCCGGGCCCCGATGTGTTATCTGCCTGATACGATGCCCCAAATACAACGGTTACCGCAAGGGAAATGGAGTCGCCCACGTATCCACTTGCGACGCCAGCAACGAGGGGGACGCTGTTGTTGCGTCCATCCCTTTGGACTGCGTGACATTACGTCCACTCGCTCAAAAACGATATACATGCCCCTCGCTGTCTCCTCGCGGCTGAAGTCCATTGGAAAGTATGGCGTGCCTTCCGCGTCCTCGATGCCGCAATACGTCAGAGTATTGCCATGCACTTGAAGAAGCACCCGTTCTGCAACATTCCATTCACCCCCAAAGAACTCAAAACGAATTGCGCGATAGAACTTGCCCCAGCGCGTTGTCTTCCACACCTCAAAACCATCCAAGTGCCTCGGGACCTTTCCTGTAGCATCGACGAAATATAGCCGGCGACCATCACAACAGAGGTCGCCAAAGAGGAATACCCAGGGAGCGGCTTCTCCACGGCAAGTTGCTCTCGTCACACGCCATTTGCCGAGAAGTTCTGGGATAGGCTCAGTGGGCCCAGGCGGTTCCTCCACGGCAACTTCCCGTAACGGGCGCACGTCCATTGTGTCCCCTCGTTTATCCCGGACAACGACAACATTCAGCTCTTCGGCATCGCTCCGCACCACCTTCACACCAATTGGCTCAAGCACAGTTGGTGGGTTGCCAAAGACGAACTTCTTCCAGAAGTCCTTGGGGAGCGTAAACGAGTAATGGCCCGCTCTACCGGTCTTGTTGACAACCGGGATTCGGTTGACTTCTTCCACAAATCGTGCGAATTCATCAAACGTGATGCCATCGGAATAGCATAGGTCACCTTTGTAGTAAATCGCTTCCTCGCATAATCCCTCGTCGATTCGTTGTGCGTGTTCGATCGCATCGGATCGGCTTTCAGCTTTCAGTTGGGGCCATTCGGGCTTTCCGCGATACGGTTGCAGCCCTGGCGCCGGGCCATCCATTGGCTCAAGAACCCACGCCATGACCGCCCGCTTCTCGACCGTGACTTCGAGTCCAAGTTGGTTTGCCGTGTCCTGAAACGCCGCTTCGTCGGAATCATCGTACACAACGCTATAGTGGCGTTGATTCTTTGTTTCAACAACAATGCGACTAGGCCCCAGGTTAGCGTACCGATGTCTCCGATCCATGCGTTGGTGCATATCGCGAAGAATGCTCTCGCAATCACCACAGGTCCATTCCAGGTATCGCTGGCCCGCCTTCGTGTGGCGCGTCTTCTGGCCACTTCCTGAGCCAGGCGGGTTGGGCGCGATTTCGAGATAGCGACCATTGTCGTCCAAAAGGTGCATTGTTCGAATCGGATTGTCTGCACGTGCTGGGCCAACGACGACCATGACAAGCAACCAGAGAGCATGACTTCGCATAACTTGTATCATTGCGCGACCGGTGCCTCTCGTAACCAAGGCATGTCCTCGAAGAGCAGTCTCTTGTCCGTTTCGTTCAAACCGGTGTGCGTGAGGTCGAGTCTGCGCAAATACTTCATCTTCGGCAGCCATTTCCTCAACTCGCTCGCCTGGATTCTTGTTCCCCGCAAACTGAGATGCTCGAGCTCATCGAGTGCAATAATCCATTGCAGTCCACTGCCTGTCATGGGGAGGTCGCTAAGAGTCAACTCTTGGAGATGAGCGAGGACACCAAGAGCGCGGAGCCCGTCGTCGGAGACATCTCCGCGCAATACAAGGACCTCCAGATTCTTGAGCTTCGCGATGTGATCCATCCCTTCGTCGGAAATCTGGTTCGCTGGATCCAATAGAACCAGCGTCTTGAGGTGGTCTGCCATGAGAGTTAGCTGCTTCACTCGCGAGTCATCCAGCGGCAAATCGATGGTCAAGTGCTGCAAGTTCGGCAGTCCGGTCAGTCGAAACTCCTCGGGGAGTGTTCGGGCATCGGAGGAGAGGGACAGCGTCTCCAGTTGCCAGAGGTTTTCGAGAATGACATGCTGTAACGCAGAGTAAGTGTGAATTTCCAGCTCTCGAAGATTGATCACGTTCAATACCCGAACCGTCTGCAAATCGTCGCATCCCGTCGCGCGGATTGTCTCCAGTGATCGGAACTTCCCACCTAGGCCGTCCAGTGAGAGCTCGCGTAGACTGCGCGACTGTATTTCCAACACCTCCAAGGCCCCAAGGCCCGCCAGACTCTGGATACCCGGACCATGCAATCGCTCGCAGGCCGTTAGATGCAATTCCTTCAGCCGTTGTAGGTGCTTCAGCGAGGGAAGTCCGTTATCGGTGATGGCAGTGAAGCTCAGCTTTAGTTCCTCCAACTCCGTCAGTCGGCCCACATGCTGCAGCGCAACGTCGGAGATGGAATCTTCCTTGTCCAGAGTGAAGAGGTGAAGAACCAGAATCGGTCGAAACCGTTCCAAATCGGCTAGATCTTCATCCGAGATGTCGTCCAAGGACTCGATATATGCGTCCAGACTCTCGATGGTCCTGTTGTCGCTCGGTGTGCGCGTACTGCCGACAGGGTGCGAGGCCGTATCCCGCGGGACGCCGTCCTCGTGCTGCGAATAGAAGGCGAACAACAGGCAAACTGAAGTGACGACGACCGTTGCGGCAAACAGCGTCCAGGTTCTCACTCGCATAACGTGCCTTGCATCACTATCCGGGCAATTGTCGTCCTACTTGTCAGTCGCGACTATGGTTTCGCCGCCGTGGTCCCACTCGTAATGGGCCGACGTCGAATCGACAAGCCATCCAAAGGAGCCGACCGTCAGTCGATCAGCGACTTCCTCATCGCGGGCCACTTACTCGGTTTCGCAAGTGTCGGGTAGACGGGCTGCAGCCATGGTTTGCCAGTAAAGCTGCTTGTTGGCTTCAATGATCGCTTCGCCCGACAGAGCTAGGAAGAGACCTCGGGAGATACCTCGTCCGGGCGAGCTTTCTGCCACTAGGTGGTTCACGACTTGGGCAAGGGCCCATGAGTGGAACTGCCGTCGCATGAGCAGATTGTCGGCATTCTGGAATAGGAACCCGATTTGTGTCACAAACACCGTAACGACCCGATTGGTCGTGTGAATCTTGAGTTCGCCGACAACGAAGTGCCCTCCGACGCCCATTGCGCCTGTTAGGTGACCAGGATGACGACGCAAAAGATACCTAGTGGAACATGCGTATTGGACGACGTTTAGTATTGCGGGATCCACCGTGGACGCGGCAAGAGGTATCTCTCTGCGCGAGTAATCAAGGTTACCTTCGTACGGCTCCAATGTGATCTTCTCAACCTTCCCGGCTTCGTCTTCGTCGAGCATAAGATCGTATAGTTGCTTTTCCAGATCAAGGTGTGCATCTTCCACACCTTCTTCCCATTTCTTCCACTCAGCAGGATCGTGGGACATCTCGTTTTGCGACGGCCACTGCGCGACGACATTGTAGCAGACCAGCACAACCAGTGCTAAGGACGTAGCTGGGGGAACGATTCGTTTCATAACGTACTCTCCAATTACCGCGATTCTTATTGAGTACCAGGCAGCGAATCACACCATGGACGCGTCCGCAAACTCGTTATATCCCTTGCGGGGGCGAATTGTCCCCGTTCAATCTCCCGAGTCACAGGATCCCCTGCCCAAGATTTAGCCCCAATCCTCGCCTATTGGCAAAAGGCACACCCAGTTGTCGACTTCCTCTGTCAGCAGGACGGCAAGTCTGTTTAAGGAGTTTTCACCAAACGCAGCTTGATAACGGTATTCGCCGATTCTCTTCCACAGTCCATACGAATCCACGACGTCGCCGCATTCCCGACATACCGATACAAATTCGCGTCGCCGGCGGCGAAGCCGATCGGGTCTTCGGCCAGCCAGCGGCCGATGGTCGCATCGTACCACCGGTTCAGGTTGTTCTGCAAGTGCGTCTCGGCGTCAAACGGCCGGGCCGTGTACAAAAGCAGGCTCTCGACGCCCGGGGCCGTGTCGGCGAGGACGTTGCCGAAGGCGTCGTAAACGACGTGCTTGACAATGGTTACGGTGTCATCCGCCAGCGTCGCGGCGCCCTGATCGTCGTACGCCGTCGGGTCGCGGGTCGATCAACGCAAAGACACGACGACGCAAGGTCGCGAAGATGGATTCCGGTAAGCACTCAGCCGTCTGAAGTGGTTATTGAGGATCGGAAAAAGGGGAAAGGGGGGAGGGGGGGAATTGAGTGGGTTCTTGGACTGAGTGACGTTTCGGTCACTCAGTGCCGTGGCGTTGCGTCTTCGTGCCTTGGCGTCCTTGCGTTGAAGTCGCGGGGGGAGGTTGGCGCAAAAAGAAAGACCCGATCGGGAAATCCCGACCGGGTCTTCGTATAAAAATGGTAGTCCCGCTAATCTGCAACAGTCATTATCGTAAGGTACTGGCTCCACAATTATTTTGCTCGATCGATGTTTCCATCGAGGGAGCTGATAATTATCCTTATAGAAAGGAGGTGATCCAGCCGCANNACCTTCCGGTACGGCTACCTTGTTACGACTTAGTCCCAATCGCGGAGTTCATCTTCGGCGCTTAGCTCCCTTTCGGGTTACCTCGGCGACTTCGGATGCCCCCCACTTTCGTGGCTTGACGGGCGGTGTGTACAAGGCCCGGGAACGTATTCACCGCAGTTTAGCTGACCTGCGGTTACTAGCGATTCCGACTTCATGTAGTCGAGTTGCAGACTACAATCCGAACTGAGGACGTATTTTTGAGATTAGCTCCACCTCGCGGTCTTGCTGCCCTTTGTTAACGTCCATTGTAGCATGTGTGTAGCCCCAGGCGTAAGGGCCATGCTGACTTGACGTCATCCCCACCTTCCTCCCGCTTACACGGGCAGTTTC
>DOEZ01000150.1 GCA_003532715.1 Planctomycetaceae bacterium | reverse complement strand
ATGGAACCGCGGATGAACGCAGATGGACGCAGATTTGTGAACGGTTAGCTCTACTTCTTTTTGCTTGGGAACACTAATCTCCACTGATCGACGCTAATGAAAAAGAGAGATCAGCGAGAATTAGTGGTAATCAGTGTTCCTTGATTCTTTGACGACCTATGTCCTTTGGACCCTGACACATTACTTGTGTTTTCCCTTTTCTCCCCTTTCCCCTTTTTCCGAATCTTCAAGGCCCGCTCGCTTACGCTCGGGGTTCAGCTTTGTTATCCACATCCTTCATCTGCGTTTATCCGCGGTTACCGAACGATCTCTCGATACAACTCGGCGTAGCGATGGACCATCCGTTCGACACTGAACTCGTCGGCCATGCGAGTCTTGGCTGCGTCGCCGAGTCGTCGGGCCAAGTCCGGGTTGTCGAGGATTTGGTTCGTCCGCTTGGCCAGCAACGCCCGATCGCCGATCGGAAACAGGCAGCCCGTCACGTCGGGCACGACCAGGTCGCGCGTACCTGGGATGTCGGTCGCCACGACCGGCACGCCGGCCGACATGGCCTCCATGATCGCGTTCGACTGGCCCTCGTAGCCGCTGGTCGACCAGAGCACGTCGAAGTGGGGGATCATCCGCGCCGCGTCGTCGCGCTGGCCGAGGAAGTGTACCTTATCGCCGATGAGAACGTGGTCGCGGTATCGCCGAAGCCGATCGCGCTGCGGGCCGTCGCCCAAGATCAACAGATGCACGTCGCCGCGAATCACCTTGAGCAGATCGGCCGCCCAAATGGCGTCCTTTACTCGCTTCTGCGGCCAGAGACGCCCGACGAGGCCGACCAGCCGTGCGTCGGCCGGCAGTTCCAACTCGGCCAGAAGCTCGGCCCGGCCGATCGGGCTCGGCCCCAGCGGCTCGATACCGTTGTGAATCACCTCGATCTTGTCGGCCGGCAGTCCCTTTTCGACATAGAACGCCCGCACGCCCGGGCTGTTGGCGACCAGCCGCGAGGTTCGCCGGGCCAGGTAGCGATCGACGGCCAGTTGCCAGCCGCTCTTCCACGGATCGACGCATCGCAAGCCGCAGACGAAATGACGCACCCCGCAAGCCAGTCCGGCCGCCCGGCCGTAGGCGTCGGCCGCGAAAATCCACGTGTGGATCAAGTCGGGTTTCAACGCGGCGACGTGGCGTTTCAGCCGCCAATACGATCGCGGGTCGAGCTTCCATCGCTTGCCGATGACGGTCGTTGGGATTCGGGCCGCTTCGAGGTCGGCCGCCAACGGCCCGCCGTGCGTGAGCGCGCAAACGTGGACGTCGAACTCATCGCGCGGCAGCCGGTCGGCCAGAAGCGTCATCTGCTTCTCGGCCCCGGCTCGGTCAAGCGTTGGAATGATGTGGAGGATGCGTTTCACGGGCGCTCTGTTCTTCTCGGCTGGTCTTTCGTGTCTACGTTTCGGAAAAAGGGGAAAGAGGGGGAATGGAAAAGAGGACGGAAACACGAATGAACATGGACAAACGCTGATTTGTGAATGGTTGGCTCAACTTCTTGTTGATCGGGAACACTAATTGACGCTGATCGACGCTAATGAATTGTAGAAGATCAGCGAAGATTAGCGGCAATCAGTGTTCCTTGATCCTCTGGCAATTTTTTTCGTTCGGCCCCTATCTCCTTATCCCCTTTCCCGAAACTCAAAGCCCGCTCGCTTACGCTCGGGGTTCGGTTCTGTCTTCTTCGCGTTCTCCTCCCTCGGCGTCTGGGCGTCTCGGCGGTGAATCGATGGCCTCGCACTCAGGGTTCAGTTTCATCTTTTTCGCTATCGCTAGGCTCGGGCTTTTCCGGTCGGCCGTGGATGTAGAAGACGGCGTCGTCGGTCGCCCAGAGAGGTCCACGTTCTTCCTCGGAATCCTCCGGGCCGGTTGACTTCTCCGATCCGCCTGAATCGACCAAGTCCTTATCGACCGAATAGACGATGGCCTTCTCGCGCACGTAGCGAAACGGTTTACCGTCGAACGGGTCGATGGGCACGGCGTCGAGATACTCGGGCACCAGCGCGTCGAGCGTGGGCGGCAATTCGCCGTGGTCGATTTCGTAGCGCCGACAAGCGACGATCAGTCGCGTTGCGGCCAATTCGCCCTGCCCACGGCACTTGGCCTGGAGCAAAGCGTGGTGGCTGGGCAGTAACAGGTCAAGAAAGATCCTTCCTACTTGGTTCGGACTCAGCATGAACGCCGCCTTGCCGCGTTCATGACCAACAAGCTCATCCAAATCGATGGGCTCCATTTGAGCGCGAGTTTTCAATGCGTTCGCGATGAACTTTCGATACAACTCCGCGGCAATGCGCCTTGTCTCGTTGGGTTGGAAGTGGTACATCCGGCGAGCCCCCCGCACACACTCTTCTCCAATCTTCCCGTCTCGAATATCGTCGATTGTGTTTGACGTGATCTTATACTCCTTCTTGAATGCGCGCACCAAGGCAGGCTCGGGCGACTCGATCCGGGCCAGGTGTCCGGACAGAGTTGCCAACTCATCGGCGGACAGGTCTTGGGTGGCAGCCAGTCGCCTCGCTTCGTCCAAGCCCATTCCCAGGATTCCGTTCCCAACCAGAAAGTGTATCAAGTCCTCGGGATTCGCTTGAATCAGGGTTCCCAGCCGGATCAACTGAACGCATGTCTCGGCGGCTTCGGCAAATTGGCCCGCCGCTCGGTGCTGGCGTGACTTCAACGACAGCAGGTCACCAAGCGACCGACATTTGTACACGGGTTCATGGTCGTCGTCGATCCCATGCACCTCGGGCAACTGGCAGATGTCGCATGGGAGGCCTCGCTCGATCAGGGGAAATACCTTTTCATTCCGGGCAAGAAACTCGGCCACGTATTCGGGGTCGCGCTTCTCGCCGTCGAGAATCGCTCGAAGTAGCTTACCATCCTTCGGCCAGTCGATCGCGGCCGCCGCGACCACGAAATGCGTGTAGGCATTGTCCGCGTCGGCGACTTCAGCCCGCTCAACCGCCAGATCGGCCGTGTCGGGCGGGTCGCCGTCGCGGCCCAACACAAGCACCACGACCAACACCAGGACAAACACGATCGACCCCAGCACCGCCGGGACGGCGAAGAGCAACCATGCCCAACGTTTCATCGAAAAGCCTCGTCAGTTTATGTTTGTGGCAATGGGGAACACTAATCGACACTAATCGACGCTGATGAAAGGAAGAAGATCAGCGAAGATTAGTGACAATCAGTGTTCCTTGATCCTCTGGCAGTTTTTTTCGTTCGGCCCCTATCTCCTTATCCCCTTTCCCGAAACGCAAAGCCCGCTCGCTTACGCTCGGGGTTCGGTTCTGTCTCTTTCGCGTTCTCCTCCCTCGGCGTCTCCGCATCTCGGCGGTGAATTACTGAATCCACCCACCCCAAATCCGTGTTCATCCAAATTTCCGTTCTCTTTTCCATTTTTCCCCTTCCCCCTTTTTCCGAACCGTCGCGGCCCGCTCCCGTTTTCGTGACCGGAGACGGCCGCAAGGCTCGATTGTCGCAAATCCGGCCCAAATCGTCCAGTCGCGGCGAGTCGGCTGGCGAAACGGGGTTTTCTTCGGGGCACGGTCGGCCGTGTGGTGGGCAGGCGGCCTTAGCAGCCGATTCCCCGGGGATTGCGTTCCAGCCGTTTCGGCCACCGGGCGTGCCCTGGTAGAATAGCCCGGCGACGGGCGCGGCGGCTCGCGCCGAATCGGGCGGTCGGCCGCGAAATTTGTTCCGCCGGTCACGTTTTTCCCAATAAATCAATCCTCGCGGCGGGTCTATTCTTTCGGTAGACGACGCCCGGGAGACGACATGGACGAATTGGTCAGCAGGTTGGCGGCCGGCGAGCATGACGCTTTTGCCCGGCTCTACGATGCGCTGGCCGACCGGCTGCACCACTACCTGGTCGCCTTGCTTGGCTCGCGAACCGACGCCGACGACGCGCTGCAAGAGACGTTCGCCCGTCTGGCTCGGCATCGTCGAAAGCTCGACGAGGTCGAAAACCTGACCGGTTACGTGTTTCAGATCGCTCGGAACGAAGCCCGACGCTTCGCCGAGCGGCGGTCGCGTCGTCAAGCCCGCGAAACGAGCCTGTCGGCCGACGACCTGTTTGTCGCCTCGGCCGATCCGGCTCGGCCCGACGACGTTGGCGAGAAGATAGCCGCCGGGCTGACGCGACTCGACGACGAACATCGCGAGGTGATCGAGTTGAAGACCTACGCCGAACTGACCTTCGCCCAAATCGCCCTGGTGCTCGAACTGCCCCAGGGGACGGTTGCTTCGCGCTATCGCACGGCGCTGGCGCGGCTTCGCGTCGTGATGCAAAGGGAACTGCCATGACCGACGAACTCGAAAAACGGCTCAAGGCGGCGACTCCCCGTGGGGCGCGGGCCGAGTTGCGCTCCGCCGTGCTCGATCGGGTGGCGACCGTGCTGGCGGAAGAGCCGGGCAGAGAATCCGGCGGAGAACCGGAACCGATTGCGTCGCCGGCGTCGTCTCGACGCATGTCGTGGGAGAGTCGCCTGGCGTGGACGGTGGCCGCGTCGCTGCTGATCGGCGTCGGATTGAACTTCGCGGCGATTCGAATTACTGACGGCCGGCTTGCGGCGTACCAGCCCGAGCCCGAGGTTCTCTCGCCGCAAGAGCTTGTGGTCGAACTGGCCCGGACGGATCTCGAGAAAAGCGATTTTTGGGACCGCCGCCGGTTCGTCGTCAACCGGGCGAGCAGTCGGGCGCGGGATGAAGAGGCGTTTCGTCGTTACCACGATCTTCTCGGGCAGTGTTTAACCTTGGACAAGGAGCCTTTCGATGTCTTCGGAAAAGAAACGCGGCAGAAGGATCCTGAAGTGGACGTTCATCGTCTTCGGGAGCCTTCTGGCGATCATTCTGGTTGGCAATGCCCTGGCGGTCTGGATCACCGGTACACAGCTTGACAGCGAGTTGGCGAAAATCCGCGCGGCGGGCGACCCGGTCTCGCTGGCCGATCTTGAACCCGAGCCGATCCCGCCGGAGCAAAACGCGGCCACGTACTTGCGGCGTGCGAGGGACGATCTTCGGGCAATTGAGCAGGAGATCGTGAAAGCCGAGCGAGCCGATTCCGACTCCGACCGGCAAAGCCCGGCCGTGTTGGAGGCCATGCGATCGGCATTGGCGGCCTATCCCGAAGTGGTTCCACTCTTGGAGCAGGCGGCCGAATGCCCGGAGTATGGGATCAGCGAACCGCTTGATCCCGGCGGCGCGGACGATCCCCAAGTCGCTCTCGAAACGGTCATGTCGCGTGCCGGAGACAACCGATCCGTCGCTCGCCTGCTAGGTTCCTATCGATGCAGGTTGCTCCTTGCCGACGGCAAGCACGACGAGGCGGCCCGAAGCGCCGTCTCGCTGTTGAAGCTCACCCGCCATTTCGACCGCGAGCCATGCATGGTCTCTTTCCTCGTGGCGATCGCATGTCGGGGTCATGCGATGGAGTCGTTGAACGAGGTGCTGCAAGCCGGGGCGATCTCAGATGAAGTGAGTCGGGAATTAGAGGACGAGCTTGCCAAGCACGATATCAATGAAGCGTATCGCCAGGCACTTCGAACCGAGCGCCCGTTCGGCTTTGCGTTCTTTCGGACGATGCCCGGCGAAAACACTTGGTTTGCCAGGGCGTATTACAATCGGGCGAAGCTGAATTACCTTGGGCTGCTCGAATGGTATCTTGTGGATTCAAAGGCAGCGGATTCATCCGAGGCGCGAGCAATGGTGGAAGCACCCGAGCCGACCGACATATGGGGCGTGCTTCTCAATCCAGCGATCGAAGCCACTCGCCTCGCGGCGCGGCGCGGCCAATCGTTACTCAACGTCATCCGCGTTCTCAACGCCCTGCAGCGGCGCGAGAATCCCGACGAGCCGCCGGCGGCCGATCTGTCGGACCTTGGACTGCCCCGCGAGGCGACGCTCGACCCGTTCACGGGCAAGCCGGTGATTGTCAAGCGAGTGCCGGACGGTTGGCTGGTCTATTCGGTCGGCCAGAACGGGATCGACGACGGAGGAGAGTTTGGTGACAACCGGTCGGACGAGGGTTACGGTCCCCCGGCGAAGCCGGAAGACAAGAAACCCGAGGATGCGGGCAGTGGCCAGGAAGACGGGGGAGACCCTGTTTCGGCGGAATAGACAACGGCCCTGGCACATGACCCTTTTGGGGAGTCAGCCCCACCCTTTTCAAGAATCGCGGACTCGTCTATTCTGGGATGCTACGATTGTCGTGAGTGTCCACGCGATACCTGGAAGAGGATATCAGTAAAATGCCCGTCACTGCCCGCATGAGCAAGCGATTTCTCTGGCGTGAGGCCATGATCACTTTTTTGTGTCTTGGCGGTTCGCTCTGGTTTCTGTACGACGGCACGATTGCGTGGCCCGAGTTGAGGCGGCAGGGGCTCGCCCGGGTTCAGATGGACGAGGACCTGAAGAAGGAATTCGGCACGAAGGAAGTGTTGGAGCGGGATCGGCGCGAGCGATGGGAGAAGATGGCCGCCGAGCATGGCTGGCCCAAGGAAATCCCCGGCGAGCCGAAGAGCGAGGCGGAAATCCAGTTCCAGGTCATTCTCTCCGCTCTCTTGGCCGTGCCCGGCTTGCTTTATCTGTTCTTCTTTTTCCGCGATCGTCGGCGTTGGATCGAGATGAACGAGACGGGCTTGCGATCGAGTTGGGGGCAGCAACTCGAATTCGGCCAGATTGTCGCGCTCGACAAAAAGCAGTGGAAGAAGAAGGGAATCGCCCGGGTTCGGTACGAGGAAAACGGGCGGCGGCGAACACTTGTGCTGGACGACTGGAAGTACTATCCGAAACCCACGCTGGACATCCTCCGCGAGGTCGAATCGCGGATCGGGGTCGAGCGGATCGTCAACGGCCGGCCCGAGCCACCCGACGCGGTTCTCGAAGAACCGGCCAACCCGGCCGCGTCGCAATAGCCCGGTCGACGATTCACCGCCGAGACGCTGAGACGCTCAGGGAGGAGAAACCGAACTCCGAGCGTGAGCGAGCGGGCTTCACGCCTTGGGAAAAGGGGACGAAACCGCAGATAAACGCTGATGGACGCGGATGGGTTTCTCAGAAGTCAATTGCAGCCTTCGGCTTGGGAATGTGTAGAGCCCGCTCGCTGACGCTCGGGGTTCGGTTTTGTTATTCACATCTTTCATCTGCGTCCATCTGTGTTCCTCTGCGGTTCCTTCCTCTTTTCCCCTTTCTCCCCTTTCCCCTTTTTCCGATCGTAAAGAACCAATCCAGAAGGCTGAATACTCACCAAAACCCTCACCCCCAACCCCCTCAACAGCCAGGGCTTTTGCAACAAACCCCCCAACCCAAGAAACGCCGACTTACGAAAAACGGTCAATACCCTAAACGATTAACCAACAAGCACTTCCAATGAGTTCAAAACGACGTAACTCAATCGCAACAGTGGAAAGGGTTGTTGCAGTGTTCGACGACAGTATTTCCCCATTTCCCCACGGAAACCCCTGCCTACTCACCCACCGCCGGGCCGTCGAGCTGCAAAACGACGATCGTGTCGACGTCGTTTCGCGCATCGTCCGCCAGGGTGATGGTGATCGACTCGTCGGTCTGGTCCACCGTGGCCTTGCCGCCGGTGAGAACCCGGTGCGAGACGATCTTCCGGGCGATCGGCGGAAGCACGAGCGGAGCCGCTCCGCCGTCGAGCACGTGGACGTAGATCGTCCGGTCGCGCCAGGTCGCCGCGCCCCATTGGCCCGTCACGAACGGCCCGCCCCGCGTGTCGTAAATCGACTCGCCGTATTTGGCCAGCCAGCGGCCCATTTCACGCAGCCGTTCGGCCTGGTCGGGTTCGATGCGGCCGTCGGGCGTGGGGCCGACGTTCAACAGCAAATTGCCGTCGCCACCCACGACGCGGACCAGCGTTTGGATGCACTCCTTGAGCGACTTGACGCGTTCGTTGGGCTTCCAGGTCCATTGGGTGCCGATCGTGATGCAGCTTTCCCAGGGCCGCTCGGTGTCCATGCGGCCGATCACTTGCTCGGGCGTCGAGTTGTCGGCCGGCACCCCCGCCCGGTCGTTGATGATCACGTTCGGCTGCAACTCGCGGCACATGTTGATGAGCGTCGGGGCGTCCCAGTCTTTCGCATCGCCCGACAGCCCGTCGAAAAAGATCATGCTCACCTTGCCGTAGTTGGTCAACAATTCGCGCAACTGGCCATGCAAGAACGCGAGGTATCGCTCGTGGCCGTCTTGACAGTTCATGTAGTCGGGATGATACCAATCGACCTGCGAATAATAGATGCCCCAAAGGATGCCCGCCTCGTGACACGCATCGGCCAACGGCCGCACGATGTCGCGTCCATAGGGCGACTCGGGGCTCGTGATTTTGTAGTCGCTCAGTTTCGTGTCGAACATCGAGAAGCCGTCGTGGTGCTTCGTCGTGAACACCAGGTACTTCGTCCCCGCGTCCTTCGCGACCTGGACCCACTCGCGCGCGTCGAATTGCGTCGGATTGAACTTCTTATAAAGATTGTCGTAAACCTCGACGGGCACCTGGCCGCTGAGAATGTTCCAGGTCCAGGGGAGCCCTCGGCGATGGCCCGCGCGCGACCAACCGATCTCGGTCCCCTCGACGCACACCGGGCTCCAGTGGATGAACAGGCCGAACTTGAGTTTCCGCCAGGCGGCGACGTCCTCGGGCGAAGCGGTCGAGACTTCTTGCGGCGGCTTGCGCCACGATCCGATCGGCCGAATGCCGTTGAGTCCGGCCGGCTGCCATGGTTCTTCGACGGTCGGTTTGTCGGCCTCGGCCGCGAAAGTGGCCTTGGGCAGACCCGCAAGAACCAGCCCAACGAAAATCAAACCAACCAGTTGCGCATGTTGTCTCTTCATCATCATCTCTCCCAAACACAATTGTCGCCCGACGATCGCCGCATCGGAGGAGCCGGACCGAACTATTTGAATTACAACGGCCATTATGCACGGCGCGCCCGGGCGGGGTCAATATGACGAGGAGTATTGTGGGTCCGCGGCACGAAAAGAACGCAATACGACGCTGACAGGGTTGAATTTGTCGCGTTCGGACCGTGCCAGAAAGCGTTGAATCTCGTCTCGCGACGCCTCCTTGTTCCCCGTTGCCAAACGGTCGAGAATTCCGGTCGTGACGCGATCTACCGGAGCCGGTGCAATGCGGCAAAATCGTTGCGGGCATTGCGGTAGTAGTCTACGTTAGGAGATTGGTGCGTCTTGACGCACCTTACGGCTCCGGCTTGGCTGCTCGTCTCGACGCGCCCTGCCCGGCTACTCGGCGAATCGCTGCACGACGACCGCGCTGGCTTGGCCTTGGGGCGTGATGCTCAGGTTGATGAACGAGTCGCCCGACGCGCCGCCGCCACCGGCGGCCACGTTGATCGGGCACGCGGGGTCGGGCGTTTCGTGGTTGAGCGTCGCGAATAGCCGGTCGTTTCTCAACGCCAAAACGCTCGCGATCAGTTCGATCATCCCGCTACCCGCGCCCAGGTTGCCCGTGTGGCCCTTCGCCGCGACGACTGGCACGGGCGTCTTTCGCGAGCCAAACACGTCGGCGATGGCCCGCGCCTCCTCGACGTCGCTCGTCTTGGTGGCGAGCCCGTGCGCGTGAATGTGGCCGATTTGCTCGACATTGAGACGCGCGTCGTCCAAGGCCGCGTCGAGGACGTTCTTCAGGGCCTGACGCGGCCGGGCAATCAGATTCGCTCCGACGGCGGTGGCCGACGCCGAGCCGACGACCTCGGCGAGGATGGTCGCCCCGCGCGCTTCGGCCGCCGTGCGTTCTTCGAGGACGACGGCCCCCGCTCCTTCGCCGAGCACCATGCCGGTGCGATCGCGGTCGAACGGTCGGCTGGCCTCGGCCGGAATTGCGTCGTTCGAGGCCAATTCAGCCTGTTGGATGCAGTGGATCAGCTTCATGCTGTGCAGCCGCGTGCCGGTCGCGCCGACGAGCATCCGGTCGGCGCGGCCCTCGGTGATCATGCGGAACGCCTCGCCCAGCGCCATGTTCGCCGACGCCTCGCGGAGCGTGATCGAGTTGTTCGGTCCGCGAAAATCGTTGTAGATCGCCAAATGGCTGGCGGGCATGTTGGGCAAGTACTTGAGCAACCAAAGGGGCGACATGCGCGGCAATCCGTCGGTCGGCCAATGGGCGAACTCGAACCGCCCGTCGTCGTTCATCGACGCGCGAATGCCTTCGATGAACTCTTCGGGGATCGACAGCATGTAATCGACGCCAAAGTTGATGCCGATTCGCATCGGATCGACCGTGCCCGGCGTAATGCGAGCGTCGCCCAGCGCCAATTGGGCCACGGCCACGCCCATCTGACACTCGCGGCACATGACCTTGAGTCCTTTGCGAATCGCCTTCTTCTGTTCGCCGTCGAGGGGGCCAAAGTCGTCGATCTTGCCCGTGAACCCCGACGCTTCGGCGGCGAACCGCACGGGCAGATCGTCCGCCGGAATCGACGTGAGCGGTCCGACGCCGCTTTGGCCCGAAATGAGAGCATCCCAGAGTTCGTCGAGCGTGTTGCCCAGGGGGCCGATGACGCCCATGCCGGTGACGACGACTTGACGCGATCCGCGATGTGGTTGCCTGGAAATCATAAAATGCAGTGCCTTCGTGAAGATGGCTCGACCGGAGGGGCAAGAGAGACCGCGAGAGTCCGCGTTGCTTGCCTTGTCTGGGCCAGATTCGCCAAGCGGTCCATTTTAGGGTCGCCAGGCCGGCGCGTCGAGCCTTACTGGGGGTGGTTCGTGGGCGTCCCCTCCGTGGCGGACGTCAATAGCGTCCCCGATAGGTTTTCGCTTCACGTAGGGGGGGCTGTTCCCCGCTCGCGGCTCGCTCCTGCTGCGGCTTGCTTTCGACCATCACGAGCAAGTCGGCTCGGCCCGAATGGCCGCCAAGGGCCATGGGCAGACCGGCGGCCAGCGGGCCGGTGCCGGTGTCGGTTGGCGCGGCCACCATTCCCAGGCTGATTAGCAGCACGTGGTCGGTCGGCCAGCGGAAACGCTCGTGAAAACGAAAATGCGTCATCTGCGGCACGTCGACCTTCGTTCGCTGTCGCGTCGTGGGCGAGGCGGGCACTTCGATGACCACGGGGATCATCTTGTCGACTTGCGTTGCCGTGCATTTGATTGTTGCGTCGATCAACTGCGTGTCGAGCGACAGCAGGGGACTGAACTCGAGCGACAGCCCTTCGTCAATCTGTCCCGCCTCGGGTTGGTAGCCGCCCAATGAACCCGCGGGCACGATGATGTCGCGGATGTACTGCGTCGGACGCATCAGGTTGACGAGCGACGACTGGCCGTTGTACACCATTAAATAGGGAGAGCTGTGCTCGCGGTAGTCGCTGCGCCGACGCAAATCGGCCAACAAGAAGGCCGCGTCCTCCTTGCGCAACACCCATGCTTGCACGCCTTGCGACTGAACCTTCACCGGCTGCAAAATTCCCTGGGCCTTGGCTCGCCAATTCGGGTTATTTACCGACACAATCCTCAGCCCGAATGCCTGGCTGTCGGACTGGTTGCCGACGAAGCGGTCGACGATCTCGGCGACGACCGCTTGGATCTCGGGCGTATGGTAGACACGAAGTTTGCGGGGGGATGCGCTGAGGATGCTGACCGTTTCGCCGTGCCACGCCTCGTAGCCCGTCTCGCGCAGGATCCAATCGACAATGGCCTGCTCGGGCCGCTCGGTCGACGAAACGCGCATGGCATAAGTGCTGATGTCGTATTCTCGCCAGACTTGGCCGCCATCGGCCGGCAGATTTGCGCCGGCCAGACGAACGCCAGCCGGCTCGTCGGCTGAAACACGCCGCGGCGAGGACGCACCCGAGGGAAAATCGATGGACGGCGTGTTGCGAGCGGTTCGCGGCGTGTCCGATCCTTCGGAAGCCTCCGCAGACGACCGCGGACCAAGGCTGCGCCATTGCGTGCTCGGACCCTCGTCGCCCAACACCGCTCGCGATGCGGTCAGAACGGCCAAAGCGACCGCGATCAGAAACGTATTTCTTATCATGCTTCAGCCTCCTTGCCGAAACGGGTGGTGGTCAAGGTCGGGGCATGGACCTATGCGCGGGTATAGACCCGTGGGCGGGCAGTATAGACGCAGCCGGGCAAACAAGGCAAGAGCGATAAGGCCCGTTTCACCAGGCTCTTGCGGGCCACGGCACGATCCCCGTGGCACCCACGAAACCAGACGTCGTGAACAATCCGGGCTTTCATGTTAAGATGGGACGACTTTGTGAGCGTTCATGGTGGCAGGCCTTCGGCTGACAAGCCGTGATACCTTTGGCGACAGGCTCGTTCGACGCATGTCGCCACCGGCCAGACCCGAGAACTGCCCCCGCTGACTGAGGGGTTGCCTGTGGCTCGTGCCTTGCCGGCACCGCCAGGACGTGGCCAATTAGACGGAAACCGAGAAAGGAAAGACTGCTAATGAGCGGGCCAAGGCCGACCAACGACCAACTCCGCGAGTGGGACCGCCAGTTCGTTTGGCATCCCTTCACACAGATGGCCGAATACGAGCCGATGATCATCGAGCGAGCCTCGGGCTGCACGTTGATCGACATCGACGGTCGCGAGTACCTCGACGGAGTGAGCAGCCTTTGGTGCAACGTTCACGGACATCGGCATCCCAGGCTCGACGCGGCCCTGCGGGCGCAATTGGACAAGGTTGCCCACGTCACGTCGCTCGGGCAGAGCAACCCGACGACCATCGAACTGGCCAGACGGTTGGTCGAAATCGCGCCGGATGGGCTCGAACACGTCTTCTTCTCCGACGACGGCGCGACGGCGGTCGAAGTGGCCCTGAAAATGGCGTTTCAATACTGGCGGCAGCGAGCCGAGCCTCGCCCCGAAAAGACGACCTACGTCGCCCTCGGCGATGCCTATCACGGCGACACGATCGGCAGCGTGAGCGTGGGCGGCGTGGAGCGTTTTCACTCGATGTTTCGCCCCCTGCTTTTCGACGTTCTTCGCCTGCCCGCGCCGAACCCCTATCGTCCACCAACCGGCTTGGCGAGCGAGGAAGTCCTCGGCCATTGCCTGAGCGAGTTGGAGCGACTGCTGGCTGCCGAGCACTGGCGGATCGCCGCCATGGTCATCGAGCCATTAGTGCAAGGCGCGGCTGGGATGATCATGCATCCGCGAGGTTATTTGCGGGGTGTTCGCGAACTGACCCGCAAATACGACGTGCTGTTGATCGCCGACGAAGTGGCTGTCGGCATGGGTCGCACGGGCCGGATGTTCGCCAGCGACCACGAGCAGGTCGCGCCCGATTTGCTCTGCCTTGCCAAGGGGCTTACGGGCGGTTACATGCCGTTGGCCGTAACCTTGGCCACCGACGAGATATACGGCGCGTTTCTCGGGGACTACACCGAAGGAAAGACGTTTTTCCACGGGCACACCTACGGGGGCAACCCCCTGGGAGCGGCCGTGGCGCTGGCGACGCTCGACGTATTCGAGGAGGAACGAACGCTCGAACATCTGGGACCCAAGATTGCCCGACTGGGCGAGCACCTGGCGCGAATCGCCGAATTACCCCAGGTGGGCGATGCGCGTCAGTGCGGGATGATCGGCGCGATCGAACTGGTTTGCGACAAGGCGACGAAGGAACCGTTTCCGTGGGAACAGAAGCGAGGAGTTCGCGTTTGCCAGCATGCATTGGGGCACGGCGTTTGGATCCGGCCCTTGGGCAACGTGCTGGTCGTCATGCCGCCGCTGGCCGTTTCGATCGACGAGTTGGATCGCCTCTGCGCGGCCGTGGAAGAGGGGATTCGGGTGACCGCGTCGGACGGCCGGCAGGGATGAACGCCCGGACGGGACACGGCAAGGACGGGCGAGCGTCCATGCCACCCAGTTTTGGAAGCGGTCGGTACGATCGGTAAGGTCGGCAGAACCGGCGCGCNNCTTGCCGCCGGTGCGAGACGAAACGACTCGCCGGCGCGTCTCGTCGCCAGAGCGCATGTCCTATGATTGCGTGGGTTTGTCTCGTGTGGACGCGAGACGACAGCACACGGGAGACCATCCGCACATGCGTTGGCCCAGCCTTTCCCTGACCGCCAAACTCTGGATCGGAGTCGGCGGGGTTGTTTTGTTCCTGGTCGTCAGCCTGGGGTGCTACCAGTACGCGATCACCACGATGACCCGTTCGCTCGACCAGTTGCTAAACACGGAGATCGCCATCGACCGCAACGTGGGCCGCGCCGAATCGGCGATGCTTGAATGCCGGCGCGAGGAGAAGGATTTTCTTCTTACCCGCGATCTGGACCATGCCTCCAACTTCCAACGGCACTTCGCCGAATTACTCGCTCGCTCCAAGACGATCCGCAGTTTGGCTCACAAGGCCGGCTATGGCGAAATGGCCAACGACGCAATCATGGGCGCCGACTACGCGAACCGCTACAGTCGTGCCTTTGAGCAGGTTGTCGCCGCTTGGGAAAGACGCGGGTTGAACCACGACAGCGGCCTGCAAGGGCAATTTCGCCACGCGTATCAGCGTATTTCGGATCAGATGGCCAAACACGACACGGATGCGATCCATCGAGCCTTGGCGAACCTGCGTGAAAGTGAGAAGGACTACCTTTACACGAAGAGCGCCGAACAAAGCGACGAGTGGCGGGCGGCCGTCGCGCAACTTCGGGCCGTCATCGACGAGAGCCTGTGCGGTGAAGACATCTGCAAGACGCTGACCGAAGAGCTGACTCGCTACGAACAGTTCCAACAACAGTATCTGGTCGACGACACGAGCCAACGAGAGGCGGCCGAGAGCGCTGAAGAAAAGACGGCGGAGAATTCACGGGAAGGCCAACCGAACATTCCATCCAAGGCCGTGCTGACCGAACAACTCGACCAAATCGGCGACCAAATTGAAGCCGAGATCGCGCGAGTTCACGTCATCGACATCGGCAGACTTCTTCTGGTCGTCCGTCGCTGGGAAAAGGACTATCTGCTCCGCGGAGATCAGGCGAGCATCGACAGAACCCATGAGGCCATCGACGCCGTTCTCAAGGCCACGGAGGAATCCAAGGTCGATCCGGGATATGTGCAGCGGGTGAAGGGCGACCTGAGCGACTACCGGCACGCCTTCGACTCCCTGGTCGCCGAAGACCAGACCATTGTCGAAAACATCCAGGACATGCAGAAGGCCATTCGCGGCCTGGAACCGGTCATTCGCGGTTTGGCGAACCGATCCGAGAAGCTGACCGTCGAGAAGACCGAGGCGGCCGAAGCGGATTCTGAATTTCTCGCGCAATTGGCGGTGATTGCCGGAGTGCTCGGCGGATTCGTGGCGATCGGCCTGGCGCTGGTGCTGCCGCCGACGATCATTCTTCCCATCCAACAATGCACCACGTTCGCGCGAGACATCGCCGGCGGAAGTCTGGAAGGCAAGCTGGACATCAACCGTCGCGACGAGGTGGGCCGCTTGGCCGCCGCGTTGAACCAAATGGCCGAAAACCTCCGAAACACGCTTCACGAAATCAGGGAAGCCGGGCTGCGCGAGAGAGCCGCCGAGGCGGAGCGGGTCGAGCAAGAGCGACGACTGGTCGAGGCCGAACGCCGGCGCGAGGCCCAGGTCGCCGAGGCTCGGCAACGTCAGATGGAGGAAGAACATCAGCGCGAGCAGGTAAACGCCGAGGAGGAACGCCGTCGCGCGGCCCATGACAAACAACAGGCTCAACTCTTGCGACGCAAGGTCGACCACCTCCTGAAGGTCGTTGCCGCCGCCGCCGAGGGCGATCTGACCCACGAAATACACGTCGAGGGGAACGAACCGGTCGACGAGTTGGCCGTCGGCATTCAGCGCATGTTGCGCGAGCTTGCCCGAATCATTGCCGAGGTGACGCAAAGCACGCAGCAGTTCACCGAAGGCTCGTTCATGATCGCCCAAAGTACCCAGAGCCTGGCCATGGGGGCGCAGACGCAGGGCGCCAATCTCAAACAAATGAGCGGGTCGATCGTCGAACTGGCCCAATCGATCGAGGCGGTCCGAGAAAACTCGTCGAACGCCGACGCCATCGCGCGCCAAACCACGTTGTTGGCCGAGGAAGGCGATCAGGCCATCCAGAAGTCGGCCGAGGCCATGGAATTGATGCGAGAAAGCTCCCGGCAAATCGGCGAGATCATCCAGGTGATTTCCGAAATCGCCAATCAGACCAATCTGCTCGCGCTGAACGCCGCGATCGAGGCGGCCCGGGCGGGTGAACACGGACTGGGCTTCGCCGTCGTCGCCGACGANNCCGAACGCTCGAACCAGGCCGCCGACGAAATCGCGAAGCTCATCCGCCAATCCACCCAACGCGTCGAGGAAGGCGCCGCACTGAGCGACCGCACGGGCAAGGCCCTGAAGCGAATCATCCTGGGCGTCGACTCCACGGCCGACGGCATCAGCCGGATCGCCGAACTCACGATCAATCAGACCACCATCGCCGCCGAAGTGTCGACGGCCGTTCATATCATCGGCGAGATCACCGAACAAGTCACCTCCGGCAGCGAGGAAATGGCCGCCGGCAGCGAACAACTCGGCGCCAACGCCGACCGCCTCCGAACCCTCGTCTCGCGGTTCAAGATCTGAAACCGACCCGTTTCGCTGTTGTGGCGGACGGCCTTCTTGCGGTATCCTGGCGCCATGCAAGCTGCCAGGCACATCAAACAACTCGCGGGCGATTCCGCCATCTACGGCCTGTCGGGCGTGGTCGACCGACTCGTGGCCGTGTTGCTCATTCCCCTGTATACGCGCGTCTTCACTCAGGCCGATCTGGGCCTCCTTTCGCTGCTGGACGTGACGGTCACGCTCGTGGCGACCGTGGCCGTCCTGGGACTCGACAGCGCCTCGTCTCGCTGGTACTACGACACGGCCGACGAAAACGACCGCCGCGCGACGATTGCCTCGTCGTTCTGGTGCCAATTGGCGGCCGCCGTGCTGCTGGCCGCCGTCCTCGTGATCGTCGCCCCGTGGCTGTCGCAATGGTTCACCGGTTCGGCCGACCACGCCTCGCTCGTGCAACTCGCCGCAATCACCATTCCCCTGACGAGTCTGACTCGCGTCTGGAACGGCTTGTTGCGATACCAACGACGCCCCTGGGCAACCCTCGTGCTGAGTACGGTTCGGGCGCTGAGCCGCGTCGGGCTGATCTTCTGGTTCGTCGTCGTCTGCCGATACGCGTTGCCGGGCGTCTTTCTGGGCAGAATTGTCAACCTGATGGTGCTCAGCATCGTCGGTATCGTCCTCCTTTNNGGGCGACTCAAGGCGATGCTTCGATTCGGCCTGCCGCTCGCGCCGGCCGCCCTCGGAATCTGGGTCATGGCCTCGTCCGACCGTTTCCTTCTCGCCGCACTCCGCGACCGGGCCGAAGTCGGACTCTACGACATGGCCGCCAAGCTTTCGACCGTCATCGCCCTGGGAATCGTCGCCTTCCAGCAAGCATGGACGCCGCTGGCCTACTCGATTCTTCATGAGAAAAACGCTGAACGCACCTACGCCAAGGTTCTCGACGTTTACAGTCTCGTGGGCTGCGCGATGGCGACGGCCGTCGTCCTGTCCGGTCCGCTCCTGTTTCGCGTCATGACCACCGAGCCGTTCTACCCGGCGGTCAGTTGCCTGCCCGCCTTGGTCTTCGCCCAATTCTTCGCCGGGGCCCACTCGCTGGCCGGATTGGCAAGCGGAATCGCCAAGCGCTCGATGACGCTGGCCTGGTCCGTCGGGTTTGGGGCGGCCGTCAACGTGGCGCTCAACTGCGCGCTAATTCCCCACTGGGGGCGGGATGGCGCGGCAGTCGCCACGCTGGGAGCCTATGTGGCCACGACCGTCTACCTGTTCACCGCCGGTCGGCGTCATCATCCGATCCCCTACCGATGGAGCGCGATGCTCGCTTGTCTGGCAATGTCGGCGGGACTCATTCTGACGGCTTGGCTGTGGGTGCCCGCGCTGAGTCCCGTCGGGTTGGCCGTCCGTGCCGCCCTGCTTCTGGCCTTCGTGCCGCTGGCCT
>DOEZ01000158.1 GCA_003532715.1 Planctomycetaceae bacterium | reverse complement strand
CCGCCTCGCTGCGCCGGCCGCGGCCGTCGTGATTGGCCTACCGCACCAGTCGTATGGGTTTGCCAACGTAAACGCTCGAGTCCGAGTCAGATACGTCAACCGTTGAGTTGTCCAGAACGATCGCCGGCTGGATCGTAATCTGCTTCTTTTTGGCCGCCGTGGTCAGATCGTGATCGAGGACACGCACTCCCACGAATTTGACAATTGTGAAAACGGCGTTGTTGCCTGGTCCCTCGACGTTGTTGTAGATCATGATCGTCTTGGGGTCTCCAATGATCTGCTCCAGGGCGCTCTTCATGCCGGCGCTAATGCCCGTGTCGCCGCCGAAATCGAGCGACGTCACGCCGACGAGTTCGACCGTGCCGGTGACGGAATCAATCATGAGCGCATCTCCGAACGGCACCAGGTCTTCGGGGGTCGGTCCGTAGAGAATCTGGCGAATGAGCCTTGCAGTGCTGTTGGCGTCGCTGCCAATGTCGACGGTACCGAAGTTGCCCGGCACGGTCTTCTGTCCTAATTCATAGTCGGGAAACAGCTTCAACTCGGGGATGCCGTCGGGGCCCGCTGTCACGGTCTTCGTCCTTGGGTCATAGGTCCAGTTGTCTTCCGTGCCGGTGGCCACGTAGTTGTTCCAATCCTCTTCGCTGATCGCGAACGGCATGAGCGTGTTGGGCTTTTCCGGCTCAGCGATGAAACCGGCCGTGCGGTCCCACGAGAATGCCGCGACCGCGGTGGCCGAGACGACTCCGGTTTCCATTCCGAAGATTCTGGCGAAGAACAACGGTACGGCCGTTCCCTTGGCCGGATCGCACGATACGCGGACATAGACGACATTAGGATTGTTTGGGTCGGCAAATGAGATGGCCTCGTTCGAATTGTCGGGATTCTCGAGCCGTCCAAATAAGACCTCGTCGATTACACTGCCGGCGCCGTCGCCGGATTGTCTTTGGACCGTCATCGCGATGTCCTGCATCGCGGCGCACTCGATCGCTTTTTGCGTTGCGGCGGTGATTCGATATTGGATGTCATTCTTCAGATTGTCATTGCTGGTCATTTCCAGCGCGGCGGCCAACGCGGCGGCGTCGGCGCAATGCTGCGCCTGGCTTCGCGCCATGCACAGGTAGCCCACGTCGATCGAGAAGGCAAGAAGCGCAATCATGAATGTGGCCATGATGGCCGCCAAGACGGCGATAACTCCGGATCGTCGCCACTCGCCGTCCGAGCGCGGTAGGTCGAGCAAGTTGTGTTGTCGCATCTGCGAGGCTCCTCATAAGGCTTGACCGTCACGCAAGACGTCACCCCGGCAGACCGATTGCTGCACATTTTCGGGCAATGGCCCTGCCCCCCTCCCACGATTGCGTGGCGATGATCGAAAAGAAAACGGTGATACTCTCACTGGGCCTATCTAAACTCTATGTCACGATTGCCATGGGAGGCAGATTGTGACCATGAATTCTGACGGTCTTTAGGGCTTCAGACGCGGCTTGATCGACGGGATGGGTCGAAACGCGAGGTGATTTTAGGGGGACCATTCCCTGTAGTTTTCGCGGCCGAATCCGGTTTCACGGACTCTGATGTCCTTCGGTGGTTACGGAGAAAGCACCCATTGACGCTGTGGAGGGGGTGTGCTACAAAATGGGTTTCCGGCGGGAAGATTCCCCTTTTAGGACCGCCGGTTTGATAGAAGTTCTCTCTTTTGCAGGAGTCATTCCGTGTCGATTAGCGAGCGTACGAAGGAAATCAAGCGTCGTCGCCATCGTCGTAAGAAGCTGGCCTTGTTGGCTAAGAAGCTGTCTAAGGCGACCGTTTCGGAAAAAACTCTCATCGCCGAGAAAATTCGCCGGCTGACACCTGGCGGCGAGGTTATCATCGAGTCGTGGGGCATCGTCCAGCGGTAGGGGTGTGTGGTGGCCGAACCCCCACCTGACGCGTAGCCAACTCGTCGTTCTCGAAATTGATGTCTCACCGGTCGAGAAATACGCGGGTTTCTCGCGGGTGCGTCTCCCTGGACGCTCTTTGGTTTATCAAAATGCGCGGCAGGCCGGCTTGAGAGCGGATGGGCGCTTGCCAGGTTTCTTGCCACGCTTCTTGCGGCAGCGAAAAAACATACTTACGGGGGGAGGCTGCACCGACCATCAGGAGTCGGCTTCTTTTTTTGTCAGAAATCATCGACAAATCCCTTGCTACTTCGGCGGATATGACTATCATAAGGATCAGGCAAGGCTTAGGGTGTGCAGTCGTTTTGTGACGGTGCCGTCTTCGATGGCCCGGCCGCACGTCCATCGCAAAGGGAGAGAGGGTATCAGACTATGAGCCATCACACACTACTACGATGGTTTCTCTTCGGTCTCGTTGTCGGCCTCCTTGTGCTTGGTGCCGAAAATGGGGCTTGGGCAGATCCAATCTATTACACGACACAGGTTGGCGAGGACGTTGTCTTCGACAGCATTCGCGAAGACTCGGCGACCGACCCGACTCCGCTGTACGGACCGCCGACTGTCAGCGCGAATTCACTTGTATTCTTCCCGGTTTCGTTCAAAGCGTATGCGTCCGAGATGCATCCGGCTGTCGACTTGACCGACGGCACCATGTCGATGACGATCCGGTCGCTGCAGGGCGGTCCCATTTTGGGCATTCTGGTTCGGGAATCGGGCGACTTCACCCTTGGCGGTCTCGGTACGGCCAACACCATTGCAGCCGTTGCGACGCCGATGTTCGTGACCATCACGCAGGTGGACGGACAGTCGATCACACCCATCAGTTTCAGCCAGTCGATGACCTACAGTCCCAAGGCGAACGGAAAGTTCAACCTATTGGACGACGAGGGCGTGGGAGAGACGTGGGAGGGGTTGGCCCTTCTGGACGTTGCCGGGGCATTGGCCGCGGCGGGTATTCAGGGGGCCGCAACCAAAGTAACATTGTCGCTTGACAATGTCTTGCTCGCCACGAGCGAGGCTGCGTCGGTCGCCTATATCGCCAAGAAACAGTTCGGCATCGAGGTGCTCATCCCCGAGCCATCGACTCTGACGCTGTTGATCCTTGCTTGCGTCGGTTTCTTGGCGAGAGGACGTCGGCGTTTCAAGTAGCTAGCACGCACCGATTTGACTTTGACATCATTGAGAGAGCTCCCATGAGACGCTATGTATTCCACGGCGAGATGCCGTGGTGTTTACTTTCTTGCCTCGTTGTCGTCGTGTTGGCCGCAACGGCCGCTATTGCCGATCCCATTCCGTACGGTTCCCTCGTCGCTCAGAACATCATCTTCGAGGACGTCGAGGAAGAACCCGCAACCGGGAACTCGCCGCTCTTCGACACGCCAACCGTCGGGCAGAATTCGCTCGTCTTCTTTCCGGTTTCCTTCAGCGCCGCGTCGATCGGCGGTGATCCCACGACTGACGAGACTAGTGGAACACTCAGCATGACGGTCGCTTCGATTGGCGGGGCGCCGATCGTGAGTATCAGAATATGGGAAATGGGCGATTACTCACTTGCGGGCAACGGTACGTCAGTAACCACGGTTGCTCGCTCAACGCCGATTGTCGTGACCATCGTCGAAGTGAATGGCGGGGCGGTCGCTCTGCCGCCGCTGCTCGCTTCCGTGGTATTCAACCCGCATCCGGCCGGCACGCTGAATCTGATTGACGACGGCGGCCAGGGCGTCGCTTGGACGGGCGAGGCCGTGGTGGACATCGTCGGCGCGCTTGCGGACCAAGGGATCGCGGGCAAGGCGACGAAGGTGACGCTTTCGCTCGAAAACACGCTGACCGCATCGAGTGAGCAGGCGTCGGCCGCATTGATCGCCAAGAAGCAGTTCGGCATCGACGTC
>DOEZ01000296.1 GCA_003532715.1 Planctomycetaceae bacterium | reverse complement strand
TGTGCGGCCAAGACGCCTCGACGCCCTGGTTCATGGACTACGACGCGCCGGCTCGCAAAGCGTGGCTCGGAATGTCGAAGACGGACATCTGGGTCCAACTCGGCTACGAGAAAATCTCCGGCATGGTTCTCCCCAAGGGAAAGGTGCAATTGGGTTTCTACGTGACAGCCTATGAGGACGACAGCCCCGTCGTCAATCCCTGGGCCAAGGTGTCGCGATTTCTGTGGGAAACCTGGGGGCGTCCGCTGTTCGCCAAGGGCGAGCCGCTCCGCGTGCCGCTGGATCGCTTCGTCGAGCACACCTACCGTTGGGCCTTCGACACCTGGAAGAAACACGTCTGGCAGGAGTTCGATATTGACGGCCGCCGCGTCGGCGCTCCGGCCTTCATCGTCAACATCACGCAGTCGCCCAACTACAAGCGGCCCTACAACCAGCGCGAGGATCTTTCGATCTGGAACCAGGCGTGGTTCTCGTCGCTGCGCAGCGCCTCGGGCGTGAAACGCTACGCGCGGCGCGTCGGCGACGCTGAATTGGAGAAGAAGGCCGATCTGACCAAGGAATTCGCCCTGGCCGCGCCCCAGAAGGATGGGATATTTCCGACCGTCTACCGCGCCGAAAGGGACGAAGTCGAAATCGACGGACGCAAGTACCGCCGGTCGAAGGGCTGGGAGACGGGCCATTGGTCGAACTCGAACCGCGTTCCACGCGAACTTGGCATGAACCAGGATTACTATCAACCGCTCGATTGCAGTTGGACGGCCCTGTTGATGCTCCGTTGGCACGAGGAGCTTGAACCCGATGATCGGCTCGTGGAATATGCTCGCAGCTATGCCGAGGCACTGTTGAGATACCAAGACGAGGATGGCTTCTTCCCCGCTTGGATTCACCCCGAAACGCTCGAAGCCGATCGTCGCGCGTTGGCCCAATCGACAGAGACCAGCATGAGCGTCCTGTTTCTGTTGAAGCTGGCCGAAGTGACGGGCGAAGAGAAATTCAAGAAGGCGGCCCTTCGCGCGATGGACGCCGTGATCGCCGGTCCGGCCGCCGAGGGCGAATGGTACGACTTCGAGACCTTCTGGTCCTCGTCGAAATATTGGCAAAACCGTCTGGGCGAGAAGATCCCCCGAAACGCCATGCACAAACAGAACACGCTTTCGATGTTCTGGACGGCCGAGGCGCTGTTGCATGCCTACCACGCGACGGGCAATCGCGAGTACCTCGACTGGGGCCGACGCACGCTCGACGAGTTGTCGATGACTCAACAAACCTGGCAGCCGCCGTTCATCTACATCCCCGCGCTGGGCGGCTTCGGTGTGATGAACTTCGACGGCGAGTGGAACGACTCGCGTCAGACGCTGTTCGCCGAACTGTTCCTCGACTATTACCGCGAGACGGGCGACGCGCACCTGTTCGAACGCGGCATCGCCGCTTTGAAGTCCGGTTTCGTCATGATGTACTGCCCCGAGAATCCCCAGGTCAAGAAGCTCTGGGAAAAGGTCTATCCTTTCTTCGGCCCCGAGGATTACGGGTTCACGATGGAGAACTACGGCCACGGCGGCAAGACAAGTCCCCAGGGAATGGGCATGGGAACATTCACGATCTACGACTGGGGCAACGGGGCCGCCGCGGAAGCGCGCAACCGCATCCACGACAATTACGGCGACGTGTATCTGGACCGACTCCGCCGACAAGGCTTCGGCATCGACAGCATCGAAGTGACGATCGACGGCAACCGGGCCGTCCTGCACGACCTGGCCGATTCGCCCCGCGACGTGCGCGTGGTGTTCGACGACGGAACAACCAAGACGGTTCGGCTCGAAGGAAAAACGTCAGTTTCGTTGAACGCCGACGGCTCCTGAGAACGCGGTGCCAAAGAGGTGCCACTGGCGTTCCGCCAGTGCCCATTCTAGGAAAACGCAGATATAATGAAATGAAGCCCATTGCACAATGCTTCACGATGCCGACTTGCGCGGTGGCAGCCGCCGCTGTCTTCGCTCTCGCACTGGGGACCGCCGCCGCAACCGCCGCCGACCGACGGCCGAACATCCTGCTGATCATGGCCGACGACCACACCCAGGCGGCCATGAGCTGCTACGGTAGCAAGACGATCCAAACGCCCCATATCGACCGGATCGGTTCGTCGGGGCAACGCTTCAACCATATGGTCGTTACCAACGCCTTGTGCTCGCCGTCGCGCGCCGTCTTGCTCACCGGCAAGTACAGCCACGTCAATGGATTTTGCAGAAATGGCGAGCGTTTCGACGCCAGCCAGCAAACCTTTCCGAAGTTGATGCGCCAAGCCGGCTACGAGACGGGCATCGTCGGCAAGTGGCACCTTTGGTCGCAACCCACTGGGTTCGACTACTACTGCGTGATGCCTGACCAAGGCCGGTATCGCGATTGTCCTCTCAAGGAATCGGGCCATCCGTGGAAAGACGGCAAGCGGGGCGGCCGAGTGTTTCCCGGCTACCTGACCGACGTCATTACCGACGTCGCGATCGACTGGCTGGACAGTCGCAACGGCGACAAGCCCTTTCTGTTGATGGTGCATCACAAATCGCCGCACGGCCCCCACGATCCGGCCCCGCGCCACGCGACGCTCTTCGAAAACGACCAAATTCCCGAGCCTTCCACGCTTCTGGACGACTACGCGGGACGCGCGCCCGAGTCGATCGCCGAGCAACTCCGCGACTCGCGGCTGTTGATCTGTCGCTATCCGCAGTACCGGGCCGACGTGGCCGCGGCCCAGCAAATGGGCCGCGACGAAGGCACGCGACACATGCACCAGACGTTCATGAAAGGATACCTGCGCCTCGTATCCTCGCTCGACGAGAACGTCGGGCGTCTGCTCGACTACCTCGATCAGTCGGGGCTCGCCGAAAACACGATCGTCATCTACACGTCCGACAACGGATTCTTCAACGGCGAACACGGCCTCTACAACAAAATGTGGATGTACGAGCCGTCGCTGCACGTGCCGTTGCTGGTGCGATGGCCCGGGAATCCCCATCCCGGCGCGGTCAACGACGATGCGCTGGTGAGCATGCTCGACGTCGCGCCGACAATCTTGGATTTGGCCGGCGTGCCGATCCCCGAAGACCTCCAGGGCCGCTCCTTCAAGCGGCTGCTAACGGGGCCGACGCCGAGCGATTGGCGGAAATCGGTTTACTACCATTACTATGCCCAGGCCGGCCTGCCCGAAAACTACGGCGTTCGCACCTCGCGATACAAGCTGATCCGCTACCCCGACCTCGACCTCTGGGAATTGTTCGACCTGCAATCCGACCCCGAGGAAATACGGAACCTGTACGGACAGGAAGAGTACGCCGAGCTGTCGGCCCAATTGAAGGCCGAACTGCACCGCCTGCGACGGGAATACCAGGAACCCGACGCCGAGAAGGGCGAATAGCCCGGTCTACCCTAGATTATTCACCGGAGTGTGTCGCCCATGGCCACGCATGCATTCAACGACTACTCCGCGGCTTACCGTACACCCCTAGCCACTTCAGAATTTCATCAGCGACCAGAATCGAGCTCGACACCAGGACGATCGAGAGCCAGTCGGTCCACGAAAGCGCGGTGGTGCCCAGGAGCATGTGCCCGATCGGCGTATGCACGGCGCCGAGTTGTAGCAGGATCGCAGCGCCCACGCCCCACAGCACCCATCTATTGCTGAATACGCCGATAGCGAAGACGGACTGGTAGTTGGATCGCGCATTGAAGGCCTGGAACCACTGGAAGGCCGCCATCGCGGTGAAGGCGACGGTTCGTGCATGATTCAGTTCGCCATTCTGCCGCGCATACCAGAACAAGCCAATCGTGCCGGCGGCCATGATCGGCATGAGCAGCGCGATGCGTAGGCCCACTCGAAGGTCCACAATGAATGAGTTCGGATCGCGCGGCGGGTGCTTGAGGACATCCGAGTGTCGTGGCTCGACCCCCAGTGGCACCGTGCAGGCGCCGTCCGTCACCAGGTTAATCCAAAGAATCATGACCGCGGTCAGGGGCAAATCCAGACCGATGACCAGAGCGGCGACCAGGGTGAAGACCTCGCCCAAATTGGTCGTCAGGAGGAAGTAAACCACGCGCCGCAGGTTGCTATAGATGACCCGGCCTTCTTCCACCGCGTGAACGATCGTGGCGAAGTTGTCGTCCGTCAGCACNNAGCACCATGTCGGCGGCCTCCTTGGCCACTTCGGTGCCGGCGCGGCCCATGGCAATGCCGATGTCCGCGCCTTTCAACGCGGGGGCATCGTTCACGCCGTCACCGGTCATGGCGACGATATGCCCTTGCTCCTTGAGCGCTTCCATGAGCTTGAGTTTGTGCGCGGGAGTGACGCGAGCGAATACTCCCCCGGCCAGCGCCGCCTTGGCCAGATCGGGCTTGTCCATTTTCTCGATATCGGCGCCAGTCAGGGCTTTTTCGCTCTCCGTTATCCCCACTTGCCGAGCAATTGCCAGAGCCGTGATCGCGTGATCGCCCGTGATCATGACTGGGTGGATTCCCGCTTCTTTGGCGTCGCGCACGGCTTGAATGGTCTCCTCGCGTGGCGGGTCGAACATTGCCCAGAGCCCCGCAAGCGTCAGGCCGTCTTCCACGTCGGCCTCTTCCAGCCGATCCTGATCGGGCGGCATATCCCGGTAGGCGCCCGCGAGTACCCGAAGCGCGTCCGAGGCATATTCCTCGCTGATCTCGACGATTTCCCGGCGAAGATCCTCGCCGAGTTGTTCCCGCTTGCCGTCTCGGAGCACATGGGTGCAAAACTCCACGATCCGTTCGGGGGCTCCCTTGACGTAGGCAATGCGTTCCGTGCCGTCGTCCTCCGAATGCAGGGTGGCCATGTACTTGGCATCGCTCGAAAACGGCATCTCGGCAAGGCGCTGACCGTCCTTTCGCATCGGGCCGATATCCACGCCGGCTTTGATCGCCACGGCAAGCAGCGCTCCTTCGCTCGGATTTCCCTCGACGTGCCACCGACCGTTCTCCTCCTTCAGGGTGGCATTATTGGACAGCACGCCGATACGCAGAAGTCGGTCAAGAGCGTCGGGCCGTTCTCCCACCACTTCGCCGTCCGCGCTGCGCAATTTCCCTTCGGGCTGATAGCCGTCGCCGCTCACCTCAAACGTCTGGCCGTCCGCCCAGAGCCGACGCACTGTCATCTGGTTCTCGGTGATCGTGCCGGTTTTGTCGGAACAAATGACCGTCGTGGAACCGAGAGTCTCGACGGCCGACATGCGCCGGACTATTGCGTTCTGCCGGGCCATGCGCCGCACACCTAGGGCCAATGTCACGCTGATCACCGCCGGCAGGCCTTCCGGGATGGCCGAGACGGCCACGGCCACGGCATACATCAGCATTTCGACCCATTCATACCCCCGCAACAGGCCGAGTCCGAACAC
Organism: Planctomycetaceae bacterium; assembly: GCA_003532715.1. GTDB lineage: Bacteria > Planctomycetota > Planctomycetia > Pirellulales > Thermoguttaceae > UBA11386. The sequence continues at coordinate 5,183 of DOEZ01000296.1, read as the reverse complement.
GCCCGCTGCCAGAATTATCCCGCCACCACCCAGTACGATGCCCAGTTTGTGCATGCGTTTTTGTAGCGGCGTGCTATCACGGACGGTCGCTCGCACCTCTCCGGCAATCCGCCCCATGGCGGTCTGCATTCCAGTCTCGACCACTATTGCCCGGCCGCGGCCTCCGGTCACGTTGGTGGACATCCACACCATATTCCGCTGATCGGCCATTGGCGTGTCGTCCACCAATTCTTCCGGTTGCTTGGCGGCAGGTTGAGATTCCCCGGTTAGGGCCGATTCGTCCGTCTTCAGATTATCGCCGGAAAGCACCCGGGCGTCGGCGGCCACTCGGTCGCCCGTCTCGAGCGTCAGCACATCTCCGGGCACGACGTGCGAGGCGTCGATATCGACGACTTTTCCGTCTCTCACGACACGCGCGTGAGGCGAGGCCATTTCGCGAAGGGCATTTAGGGCTCCCTCGGCACGCCATTCCTGGAAGAATCCAAGAAGGGTGTTGAGGACGATGACTCCAGCAATCACGGCCGAGTCCACTTGATGGCCGATCAGGAAGGACAATACGGCTGCACCGACCAACAGATAGATCAACGGATTATGCACCTGCCTCGCCAGCAGACGCAACGGGGTGACGCCTTCCTCCGCTTCCAGCGAATTTGGCCCCGTCTTCTCGAACCTCTCCTTCGCTCTTGCCTCGTCCAGGCCGTCCTCCTCGGCGTCAAGACGATTGAAGACCTCCTCCAAAACCATCGCGTGCCAAGGAACCATTGTCGTTTCCGGGTTCATGCCTGATCACTCCGTTGTGAGTTTCTCATGGACGAAAACGCGCATCCACTCTCCGGGTTTCCTGATCGGAGCGTGTCCGTGGCGAAACTGGGATGTATTGGACACGTGCTCGTGTGTCCTCCCAGGGAATTCAAGTGCGAACCGTGGAGGGTGACCGATCAGATCACCCAAGGATGCGGTTCAAACCTCCGAATTCTACCGATCGGAAACCGAAGCGGCAATAAGGCGTTTTCTCAACAATCGGATCCAGGTTCAACGGGCGAGGAAGCAAGCCCGTCCGCCGTGAGACACTCCACAAGCAGAAGTCCCATGGCAGGCCTTTTGCGTCACCAACCTGCCTATTCCGACTTTGCCCGCAGAAACACGAATGGTTTGGCCGGCTCGAACGCGCTGGCCGCGTTGCCCCCGTAGGTCTTGTCACCGGTCAACGTAAGTTTCTTCACCGGCGCGTCGGCGTTGAAGTCGAGGTCGGCCAAGGGCACCCAGAAGACGGTCGGGCTGGCGGCCGAGTCGAAGTAGAAGACTCGATTCTTCTGATCGTACACGGTCCGCCAGATCGTGCTGGCGATATTCGGCTGGCCCGGCGTGGCGGTTCCTAGTGGGACCGACACGCCGCGAATCACGCTGAACACCGACGCGACGGCCGTCTTCATGTCTTCCGTCGGCGGAAGCGTCGCGATGAAGAACGACGCGCGGGCGAAGCGATCGGCGGCACGATTCGTGCCGGGCAGCATCGCGAAACCGCCCACTTGCTCCCAATAGGTGTTGATCGCGAGTTGCTTGTCGAACGTCGGCGAGTTGGTCATCACCTGGTACTCGCGTCCGTGGTGGATGTGAAGCTTGCCGTCGATGTACTCGAAGATGGCCGAATCACCCGTCGGATCCGATACGGACAAGTGGCCCTGGCCGAGGTGACCGTCGGGCAACATTGGAGCAACAACGACAAACGGCTCCTTGCCGAGCGCTTCGACCGTTTCGGCGACCGTGGCGAAGTTGTCCAACACGTACTGGCACCATGCCGAAACCGACATCGTCCGTTGCCGTCCGTCGGGCTTGCCGTAGTCGGATTCGACCAGGTACAAGACGTTGGCGATCAGACCCTTTTCGTTCATGCCGTCGACAGTGGCAACCTCGTAGAACGCGCACACGATGCTCCCGTATTTGCTCGTCCAGGTGATCGACCGCGGACCCGCCGCGCCGTCGCGATTCATCCCGCGCGGCAAGCAAAACAGGTTCGTGCCCGGGTTTTGCGACCAGTCCATCGACCGGGCGACGACGACCGTGTCGGCCGGCCCAAGATAGACGCAACGCGTGCAAGCGTCGGAAATCGAGGCGACGAAAACCAAACTAACGCCAACGACCGAAACGGCAAGAACGGTTGACAAAGAGCGATTCATGGGGACGGTCCTTTCGAGTCTGACAGGTTCGACAAGCGGGCAACGCTCGTCCGCTGGTGAACTGTACCTTACGCCCGTCGGCATGTTCTCGGGGAATCGTGACGCGGAAGACGCGCACAGACTCGTTCGGCCGGAATGGCGGAATCGGCCCGGAGGCGGAATAGGCAAAGTGTCATAACATCGTAAGGACGCTCAAGATTCGGCCGACCACGTTTCGTCGGAATTAGCGGACGAAGGCGTCTATCGATTCCTGAAATGCCGACAATCGCAAGGACGCGGACACAGGGGCCCCTGGCCGACGAAGTGATGCCCGTTCGAGCCTACTTCGTCCACTCCGGGTTCTTGATTACCTTGTGGGGTGTTTGGTCCACCGCGACGTGGCCCGCGGCCGCGAAGCACCTCTTCCTCGTAGCGTTTCGTCTCGGCCAGCCAGTCGCCGCCAACCGGAACGTCGTTGCGAAGACAATAGTGGTCCCACACAGCGCCGAACGGAAGCGTTTTGAGTTCCTCGACCAGGGCCAGACGCGACGTGAAGTCACCCTCATTCTCCATCTCGCGCAACCGAGAGGTCGGTTCGAGCAGGGCGATCAGGAGTTGGCGGATCATGGCGCGAGTGCCGATCGTCCAGGCGGCAATACGGTTGATGCTGGCGTCGAAGAAGTCCAGGCCGATGTGGACGCGGCCCAGGAATTCGCCGCGGACGATCTCCTCGGCGATGGCCCGCAGATCGTCGGTCGCCGTGACGACGTGGTCGCTGTCCCATCGGACCCCCCGGCTGACGTGCAGCAGGATTTCGTCGAGGTAGAGCAACACGGAAGAGATTTTGTCGGCGATCGACTCGGTCGGGTGGAAGTGACCCGCGTCGAGGCACAGCAGCTTGTTGTTCCGCATGGCATAGCCCAAATAGAACTCGTGCGAGCCGACGACGTACGTCTCGGAGCCGATCCCAAACAGCTTGCTTTCGACGGCGTCGAGGTTGTGGGCCGGGTCGATCGCCTCGGCAAAGACCGCGTCGAGCGATTGCTCCAGCAGCCGCCGGGGGCCAACCCGGTCGATCGTCACGTCCTTGTATCCGTCGGGAATCCAGAAGTTGGTCACGCACGGGCTGGCGAGTTGCCGCCCAATGCTCTCGCCGATCCGGCGGCAGGCGATGCCGTGTTCGACCCAGAATCGGCGGATGCCCTTATCCGCGCTGGAGAGCGTGAAGCCGTCGGCGGCCTTCGGATGCGAGAAGTACGTCCCGTTGAAGTCCATGCCGAGCTTGTTGGCCTGGGCCCACTGGACCCAGCTCTTGAAGTGGCGGGGCTCCAGCTCGTTGCGATCGACCTTGCCCTTCGTCTCGGCGTAGCTCGCGTGGAGGTTCAGCCGATGCCGGCCCGGGATCAGGCTCAGGGCCTTCTCGATGTCCGCCCGCAGCTCGTCGGGGGTACGGGCCTTGCCGGGATAGGCGCCGGTGGCCATGATCCCGCCGCCGCTGAGGCCGTCGGCGTTCTCGAACCCGCCGACGTCGTCTCCCTGCCAGCAATGCAGCGAGACGGCGATCTTGCGAAGCTGCCGAATCGCTCTTTCTGTCTCCACGCCCAACTCGCCGTAGCGTTCACGGGCGAGTTTATACGCCTGTTCGATTTGTCGTGTATTTGCCATGGTGCTCCTTTTCTCCCAGGTTCGTAGTGACGCCGTGAGGCGTTATCTTCCTTGTACGGGCGACGCATGCGTCGCTCCTACGACACACTACAGATAGAAGATATGCCCTTACAGGCACACTACGAACGAGCATCGCAGCCGCTCAATTCGTCGTTTCAGTATATATCCGACCGCCCGGCCTCACGGCTGTGACGTGCCCTTGTTTTGCGACATTCTGGCCCATCGGCGATACTCGGCGGGGGAGCACTCGTCCTGATGGCGGAACGTGATCCGCATGCGTTCCTGGCTGGTGAAGCCCGCCAGGTAGGCCACCGTCTTGATGGGCAGGTCAGTCTCGCGCAGGAGCCGCCTGGCCCGGCCGGCCCGGCATTGGTTGATCTCGTCGAGGATGGAGTGGCCGCGTTCGAGGGCGAACCGCCGCTCCAAGGTCCGGCGCGTCACAGGCAGATGGGCCACGAGATGACTCACGGACAACGGCCGGTGACTGTGCGTCCAGATCAGATCGAGCGCCTGGGCAACCAGCGGGTCCTCGACGGTGCTCTGCCGCGGGCAGGGGGAGGCGGGAGGCTGGAGGCCGTAGGCTTCGGGCACGCCTGCGGTCTGCGGCCCGGGGCCTCCCGCCTGTTCAATCACCTCCGCGATCAAGTCCGTGGCCCGCAGAGACAGTTGGATCGTGTTCTCCGCCGGCCTGCCATGGATGCGGTCGAGCAGGAGATCGAATCGCTGCGCGATTTGCGACATGTCCGACGGCCGGCAGACGGCCTCCGCCGGCCGGACCAATTGCTGGTCCACGAGGCGATGAATGATCTCGCCGTTGAGGGAGATCCATCGCTCCTGCCAGCCGGTCGCGGGATCGGGGCGGTACCGGTGCCACACCCCGGGGAACAGCAGGATCAGGGTGTCCGGCTCGATGGTCCTGCGGCCCGTTGGTTCGCTCTCGAATACGCCTTTGCCGGCCGTGATCAGGATGATCTGAAACTCCGGGAGTGTGCGGCCGCGCCTCCAGTCGAACTGGTACAGGGAGGGATGCCCCGGCGGGGGGTAGCTCTGGCGCGCGGGGATTCGACCGCGACCGGCGCCCGTGACGTAGAGTCCCCAGTCCATCGCGTCGTCGTTGACGGGCAGGTAATGATAGAACTCGTACTGGTCGAGCATGGCCCCAGTATACCGTGCCGCCGGCAATGTCGCAAAACAAGGACGCATTATTTGCATCCTGGGGCCGTGCCCGGTTATAATGGCAAAATCGGTGCGTGCCGTCACGAGTGCCGTGTCCAGACGCGGAACTCGCGAAGTTCGGACTCTCAAATGGAGGACTGTGTGATGAAGAGGGCAACCGTGCTCACTGCAATAGGTCTGGTCCTG
>DOEZ01000430.1 GCA_003532715.1 Planctomycetaceae bacterium | reverse complement strand
ACTCGTCGGGCGTGATCTGGGCGTGCCATTTCGACACCTTCGACAGCAGACCGAGAACGGCTCCGTAGGGACACAAGTACCGGCAATAAGGGCGTCCCACGAACACACCCAGCACCAACAGACAGCCGCCGAACAGGATCATCGTGATACTGCCGCCGAGGCGGAAGAAACCGACGAACGGATCGTAGCGGCAGATGACGAAGGCCGTGCCGGTTGCCGCCAAGGCGACAGCCAGCCCGAGGTAGACGTAGCGCAGCAGGCCCAGCGCATGGTCGAGCGGCCGGGGCACGCGGACCGGGTGAAGCACGACCAACTCCTGCACCGCGCCCAGGGGGCACACGGCCGCGCAAAACACGCGGCCAAAGAACAGGGCGAACACCAGTGGCAGCAAGAAAAAGGCGACGACGCTCAGTGGTATGACATAGGTCGAGTCCCACAGGGCCAGCGTGACGTTTTGCACGGCTCCGATTGAGCAGACGCATCCATGTCGAACGAAACCAAACCAGACGACCGAGGCGGCGGCCAATGCGAACAGACCTCGGCGCGAGCGTCGGACGATCGCCAAGTAGGCGGCCAGCCCCAAGGCGACGGCCAGCAGCGCGACGTCGAAGTACTCCATCGCCAGCGATCGCGGCGCGACGAGCTGCGTCTCGGGCAGCGTGTGGTCGGTGAAATCGGGCGGTGGGAATCGCTCGACGCCGAACGCCTCGCCGGCCGCGATGCACGCCAGAACCGCCAGAAACGTTATCCAAGCAAGTCGCTTCATGAGGTGAGATCCCTGTCCTTGGGCAAGTAGGGCGTGGCGGCGGGCACGCGCGAAATGGCCTCCGACGGGCAAGCTATGGCGATCGCGCACTCGTTGCAGTTCTTGCATCGATCGTGGTCGATTTGCAGGTAGAGCGAGCCGTTGCCGAACGCCGTGCAACCCTTGACGCACTTGCCGCAACCGATACACAGCGGCTCGTCGATCGAATACTCGTAATAGGGTTCCTCGATGAATTTGCGGATGATCGCGCCGGTGGGGCAAAGCTGATTCTCGGCGCCGGTGGTGAGCGTTGCGGCCTCGGGCTCGAAATAGCCCGTGCAAAGGTCGCAGTATCCGCACATTTTGTAAGCGTGCTTGCAGACGACGGCCGACTTGTCGAGGACGCAATGGGTGGCGCAGTTGCCGCAGGCGACACATTTATGGGGGTCGATTTGCCAAACCATATCGTCCGCCGCGCCAACCCGGCCGGCCAGAAAAGCGGCTGCCCCGGTCAGCCCCAGCGCGCCGACGACGCGCAGCCCGTTCTCGACGAACTCACGACGATCGATTTTGCCTGGTTGTTTCGCCATTGGTTTCACCTCTGTGTCCGTCGTCTGGCGTCGTCGGCCTGGGGCAAGCCGCACCGTGCGAATAGATAGCACTGGCAGCAGTCGGCGTCCGTCCGGCAGTCGCCGCCGCGCGCCACGAGCCCGACGCCCAGCACGCCAAGTCCGCCCAATGCCGACCAACGCGCGGCCGTCCGAAGCCACTCGCGCCGATCAGTACGTGAAGCGTGTTGCTCAACCATCTTGTCTCTACTCCTTCTTCGTGAACACGCGGACGCAACGGGCCGACGGGTCGAGCACCAGAATTCGGCCGTCGCGGTCGATCGCCAGATCGACCGTCAAAAGCTTGAACTCCGGCCGCGTTTCACCCATGGTCACGTCGGTCGCGCCGAGCGCCTCGGGCGAGGCCACGACGCACTCGAACCGCCCGTCGGCCGAGTACACCTTGACTCGCGGAACACCCTTTTCGGCCGTCACGACCCGATTGTCGCCCAACAAGGCGATCGCCACCGGATTGCAGCAGCCACAGAAGCGTTCGATCTGCATCCCCGGCTCGCCCCAGGTCAGCGGCGACTCATAAAGCCCTTCGGGCGTGAAAAACGTGATTCGGTGGCTGCCCGGATTCACCACGCGAACCAGCCCGTCGGTGCCAACGGCTACGTCGAAATGGGGACTGGGGATGACCAGTGGAGGCGCTGGGTTGCGTCCGCCGCCGGTGGCCAGTTCGTTTTGAATCTTGCCCGACGCGTCGTAACGCAATACTCGGCGATTGCCGGCGTCGGCCACGAAGACGTCGCCGTCGCCAACGGCGATCGAGGTCAGAATGGTTCGAGCGTCCAGCGGTTCCCACACCGCCTTGGGCTGGCCGTCGGCGTTGAACGCTGCGACGCGGTCCTTGAAGCCCACGTATCGCGTGCCGTCGCGATCGACGGCCACGCACCGCGGGGCGTCGTCGAGTTCGATCCGTCCGAGTGGCGTTCCATCGGCGCTGAAAGTCGCCAAAGCCCGATCGCCCACGACGCAGATCGTGTCGTCGAGCCCGACGGCCACGCCGCGAGCCTCTCGCATCTCGACGGGATAAAAAGCCATCTGCTCGTAGGCGATAAGCTCCGGATCGATCTTGTCCCAGCCGCCCAGGCTGTAGTCGAACCGCGGCGCCAACCGGTTTTCACGCGGCGGGGCGTTGTCGCCGCCCAACAGGGCAATCACCCCGGCCACCACGGTCACGGCCAACAGCGTGCCGACCAGCCACGGCACATACGTGAGCGAAGGCCCGCTTGGGGCGTTCAGGTTCGGGCTGTTCTGATTCGTGTCGGTCATTTCACGGATTTCTCGCGGGGCGAGCGTGGAGTTGTAGGGCGGGGCGATGCAAACCAGAATCCTGGTGGGGCTGCGGTCGCTCGTTTTGCGTGATTCTCGGCCAAGATGTGCGAATCACGGCCATTTGGTTTGCATTGCCCCACCAGGCATCCACGCGACCTTGACCCACCCTACGTGTCACGTCGGCCGACGCACCCGGTCGCGGCAACGACTCGGCCACGTCGACACAGGCCATGCGGGTCATATCGCGAAGCACCAACCGGCCGGCGGCCAGCGCCATGGGAGCCCAGGCGTCGTGCCCGTCGAGAATCCTCGCCTGCCCGAGCGGTTTGTACGCTTCGGGCGTGGCGTCGGCCATCGTCAAAAGGCCCGAATCGTCAAGCACGTAGATCCGATCATCGGCCACCAGGTAGGGCCCCAGGCCGAACTTGTTCTCGCGACCGCTTGCCCAAACCTCGTTTCCATCCAAATCGAGGCAGACCAGTTGCTTGTCGTGTTCTCGAACGCCGAACAGGTGGTTCTTGTAGTAGATCGGCGTGTGCTGCGTCGAGCCGAACCGCTTCGGTTCCAGGCGAAAAAGCTCGTCGGCCTTGAAGGCCCCGCCGTCGTGCGTCACCTGCAGCATGACCGCCCCCGAATTGTATCCGCCCGAACAGAACAAGCGGCCTTCGGGCAGCACGACGGGCGAGGGGCACGTGGCGATGCCGATCTTCCACACGGTCGTGTCCCAAAGTAGCTCGCCGTTGTCGGCCGCGATGCCGGCAACGCCCCCCTTGCCCAGATAGACATACATCTTTCTCCCCGCGATTTCCATTGGCATGATCGACGCGTGCGTCATGGCCCAGCCGCGCGGATTGGGCGATTTCCAGACAACCTCGCCCGAGCGGAGGTCGAGGGCGACAAGCAGGCAATCGCCGCCAGGGGCGAAGATCGCCAGTTCGCCGTCGATCATCGGACACTGGCCGGCGTACCACTGCGGAATGGTCGCTCCGAATTCTCGAACCATATCCTTGAGCCACAAGACCTCCCCTGTCTTGGCATCGGCGCACATGATGTGGCACTTCGGCCCGATCGTGACCACATATTGTTCGTTTACGGCCGGCACGGTGCGCGACATGCCGTGGTTTCGCTTGATGGTCACGGGGTAGGAAACTCGCCAAATCTCGGCCCCGTCGGCCAGCGAAAGGCATCGCAGCGCGTCGGCTTCTTCGGCCGGGTCGTAGTCGAGCAGATAGACGCGGCCGTCGCGCACCGCCGCTCCGGCGTAGCCTTCGCCCACATCGAGCGACCAGAGGACGGCCGGCCCTGCCGTCGGCCAGGCCCGCGCCAGCGGGATCGACTCGTGGGCGATGCCGTCAAAAAGCTCGCCGCGAAATCGGGGCCACGCGCCGGACAACGCGGCCGGCTTGCCCGGGCCGGGCGTGAACGTGCTCGCCAGCGGCCGCGCGGGTTCGCTAGTCGCGTCGGCCGACCGGTCGGTGCCCGGCACGCGGAGACTCAACTCCGGCGTCTCGATCGCCGTCAGCCAGACTGCGAGCGCCGCCGACGAGAGCAAGACCGCCAGGCACGGAATCAGAATGGGAATCAAGGTTGGCTTCATTGGGCAATCCGAGTACCAAGCGTTGGTGGTTGCCGCGTGCCGCTCGAATCGACCACCACCACCGAGGGTGGGGCGTTGCGGTTGCATGGAGGCAGGTCAGTGGGGCGAGAACAAGCGTTGCACTCCTTCCATGATACCAGCACGGCCGGTTTTTGGCTATCTGGCCGTTCGATTCGTGCCTTGAATCGGGCACCGCTGGCGTTTCGCCAATGCTTTCATGCGAAAAACCACCCTCATGACGGCTATCCCGGATTATTCATTAACCTGTAGGGTGGGGCGATGCAAACCTTGGCCCTGGTGGGGCTTCGGTCGCTCGATTTTCGTTGTTCATGGTGGCAACGTGCAAATCGACGACAGATGGTTTGCATCGCCCCACCGGGGATTCACGCGACCTCGACCCACCCTACATGATAGTCCGTCCTAGCCCGAGCCGTCTTGGCGTTCGCGCCCCTCGGCCAATTGCCGCTGCACTCGCCTGCGTCGCGAGCGAATCGCCGGATCGCCTTCGAGTTCGCGCATTTCCTCGCGGAACTCTTGCGAGGTCATCATCAGTTCGCGCTCGTGCTTCCACCGCCGCACGCCGTAGTCGAACACGGCCAACACGAGCAAGGCCATGGCGACCTTCAGTAGCGTCCCCAATACGATGCCCGACGCCGTTGCGGCCATTCGAGATAGCGACGACTCGCCCATGCTAAGAATCGCGTCGCGCTGGGCATGAAGATCGAGCCCGACGATCGAGCCGATCACCGCGATCTTCAATAGGCCGAGGCCAAGCCGCGCTGCCCCCTCGCCGGAGAACAGCCGCTGCAACCCCCGCAGCGGATCGAGCCGGCCAAGATCGGGCGCGACGCGCTTGGGCAGCAGCAGAAAGCCGGTCTGAGCCAGGCTGGCCGCGACCGCGCCGAAGGCCAACAGCCCGACCAACGGCAACAGGTAGCGGCTCAAACCGCGCGCGACGTCGGCCAGATGGAATTGCACCGAAGCGACGTCGAGCGAAACCCACGCCCGACCGCCGAGTTGCCCGGCCATGTATTGGCTAAGAAAACCGACCAATCCGCCGCCGAACGCCAGGAGCAAGACCAGGCCCAGAAGAAACGTCGCGGCCGAAACAAGATCGCGACTGTGGGCCACGCGACCTTGCTCGCGGGCCTTCTGCCGCCGCCGGGGCGTCGGATCGAGATTTCGTTGGTCGGCGAGATCGGACATCGGTTGGAGGGTAGGGATTGGGGATTAGGGATTGGGGATTGGGGCGCGTTCGATTTGTTCGTCTTTCCCCTATTCCCCCTTTCCCCTTTTTCCGAGACGTTGATGGAATTGCGGCTAGGTTTGCCTCGCGACCTGCAAGGCGTTGATCAGCCGGTCTAGGGTTGGTTCGACCTGTGCTTCGAAGGCCATCGCACCGGCGCCGAGGACCACGGCCAGCAGGCCGAAAGCGAGCATTGAGTTGAGTCCGAAGCCGACGCCCAGGAGATTCAATTGGGGCAGCGTCCGTCCGAGGATGCCAAGCACCAGCGTCGAGAGCAGTAGCACCACGACGATGGGGGCGGAGATGCGCGCGGCCAGAACGAAGCTCTCGGAAAGCAACTCCTGCATCACCTGGGCCATCGACGCCGTCGAGGCCACGCAGCCGGGCGGGAGCGACTGAAAACTATCCGACAGCGCTCCGAGGACCATGCGATGTCCGCCGATCGCGACGAAGACGGCCAGCGCGACCAGGTGCATGAGTCGTCCGAGCAGGGGGACTTGTTCGTTGGTCGCCGGGTCGAACACATCGGCCAGGGTCAGTCCGCCGAGCCGCCCGATCAGACTGCCGGCCAGTTGAACACCCGAGAGGAGAAAGGCGATTCCCAGCCCGAAGAAAATGCCGACCAAGAGATCGGCGGCGATCAGGATCACCCAGCGGATCGACGAGCCGGCCTCCACGGCGGCCGTCGTCCATTGCACCGGCGCGATCAATAAGGCCAAGGCAAAGGCCAGAATGCAACGAACCTGAAACGGCACCTCGCGCGTCCCGTAGATCGGCGCGGTCATGGTCAACCCACCCACCCGGGCAAGCACCAAGGTGAACACCACGAACCGATCCATCTCAAACAACGCAAAGTGGTTCATGGAGCAACCGACGCTACGATTCGGAAAAAGGGGGAAGGGGGGAAATGGAAAAAAGCCGGGCTGATGAGAATTCGATACCGTGCGACGTCATATACCACATCAAAACAAAATAAGTGAACGTCCGACCAGCCCATGAATATCAACGAACACTGATTTCCGCTAATTGACGCTAATTGCGAAAACGAACGGAAGTTAGTGGAAATCAGTGTTCCCAAAAAACTCATCAAAGTGTGTCTTCATCGTTTTCCCCTTTCCCCCCTTTCCCCTTTTTCCGATCGTCGGCAACCGCGTCAAATGGCTGGGTGGCCGCACGACTCCGTCACAACCGCTCCGGGATACTCGTAATCAGCTCGTCCGAATACTGCACCATCGTGTGGATCAGCCAGGGTAGCAGCACCAACAGCGCGGCAAACATGGCAATGATTTTGGGCACGAAGGCGATGGTCTGTTCCTGGATTTGCGTCAGTGCCTGCAACAGCCCGACGACCAGCCCCACCACCAACCCGACGGCGAGCAGCGGGGAGCACATCAGGAGCGTCTGAATCAACGCTTGTTGTCCGATTTCGATTGCGTCTTGCGGAGTCATTTTTGGGAATGAACGAAGATTGCGAAAGTAAAGTCTCCGGAAGTGCTTCCCGCGTCATGTGAATGTCTGAAAACTGTTCAACAACATTCCGACCACCAGGTGCCAGCCGTCCAACAGCACAAACAACAACAGCTTGAATGGAAGCGACACGAGCACGGGCGGCAGCATGATCATGCCCATCGAAACCATCACGCCGGCCACCACCATGTCGATGATCAGAAACGGTAGATAGACCTGAAATCCGATCAAAAAAGCCGTCTTCAATTCGCTCAACAAGAACGCGGGCAGCAACGCTTGCAGCGGCACGTCGTCGCGCGCGATTTCGGCAAGGCCGTCGGCGCCTTGCGATGCCTCGGCGTCTTCCGATGAGTCGGCGTCGTTGGCGGCCGCATAGTCGAGGAAGAGGTAAATGTCGTCCGTGTTGCCGGTCGCTTCGATCTGGGCGATCATGAACCGGCGGATCGGCCCGACGCCGGCGGTCCACGCCTCTTCGAGCGAGATCTCCTCGTGCGTGTACGGCACGATCGCGTCGTCGTAAACCTGTTTCCAGACGGGCGTCATGATCAACAGCGAAAGAAACATCGCCAGCGACGTAATCACCTGGGTCGGCGGCAACTGCTGCGTTCCCAGGGCCTGACGCAACAGGCCCAAGACGACCACGATCCGCACGAACGACGTCGTCATCAGCAACACGGCCGGCGCCAGGCTCAACACGGTCAGCAGGAGCATCACCTGGAGCGACGAGCCGAGACCCTCCGGGCTGGTCCATTTCGCCGGCCCGGCCGAAAGGCTCTCGACAGCCTCGGCAGGTAGCGACATGGGCTGATTGGCCGGAACCTGCGCGTTGGCGTCGGCCGCCGGTTCGTCTGGGCCGAGTAGGTGCCGAGAAAAATCGACCGTTTGCCCAAACACCGGGCCAAGCAGGCTCGACATCGCGACGAACACGAAACACCAAGCCAACACACGCCGCGTGCGACCGCGGGGCGTCATCATGTAGGACAGCCGCCCCCGGCTGTCATGTTGTGTGAGGGCTTTCACAGCCGAGGGCGGCCGTGC
>DOEZ01000500.1 GCA_003532715.1 Planctomycetaceae bacterium | reverse complement strand
TGCCCGACCAAGGCAATGCCGTAGTATGCGATCAGGACCAGAACCGCGTAGACGGCCATGTCGCATGGAACCGCGAGAAACGCGAAGCCGGGCACGATCGGGAGGAGCGAGGCGATCAGGCCGACGGCCAGAAGATAACGAAACTTCGTCCGGCCCGAGCGACACCCCAAGGCGAGACCCACGAGCACGACCGTCATGGCGACGGCCCAGCCGAGCGTCTTGAAACTCTGGCGGTCGGCGAGCGTCACGTCGAGCCGCGGCCGCTCGCCCAGGCTCTGAAACACGACCGTCGGCAGCCGCTGTTCGGTTTGGCGTTGGTTCAAGTCGAACTTCACGCCGCGAAGACCCAGCAGGCCAAAACTGCCGGCGTCGTATGCGAGGCTCTTCCCCCTGGCATAGGAACCGCCTGCCACGGCGAAATCCGGCATGACCTCCTCGGAGCGGTGGTCGTGCATGGCCGACGTTTGCGTTGGCGTCACTCCAGGCAGTGTCTCGCTTGCTGGAAGTTCGACGCTCAGCGGCTTCGATTCGGCGGCACGATCAGAGGCAAGCCTTCGCCTTTCTGCCTGAAGTGCGGCCAAATCGTTGCGCAGGCGGCCCAGCTGCTGCATATCCACCGTGTTTTTCAACGTGAGCGTGTCACGGTCGGCCGTGCCGAGTGACTCGATTTCTCGTTCCAGAATCTCGCGATCGGCCGCCGTCGCAGGCACCGACGTGTCGAGAGTGTGAAGGCCCGAGCGTCTCTCGAAACGCTCGCCAAACGCTTCTAGCTCGCGCACCTTAACAGAGATCTGGCGATCGATCTGTGAAAGAGGGTCGACATTGTACTCCTCGGATTCAAACCCCGGCACGGCTGCCGTATCGCACGACCGAGATGCCTCCCTCTTCGCCATCATCGCGCACCCCAGCCCCCCGCCCGGACTCAATCCGAGTAACTGAAATGCGCGTAGAATGACCGGCTCGGGCGGGCGGACCTGATTGCTCATCAGCGTGCTTTCGCTCCCGACCACCTGGTAACGCCACGGGAGGACCAGCTCCCACTCCATGCCGACCAGCGGCACCTCGGCGGCCTCGCCGTCAGCGTCCTCGCGGAGCAGCAGTCGGGGCGCGCCGATCGTCACATCCTGAAGCAGTCCGACCGGGGCGACGGGCATCTCGTAGACGATTTGTAGCTCGGTCGCGCGGCCCTCCGCCTCGCTCGTCGCGTCGGTCTGGCCGGCCAGATTCAACAGAAGTCGGCCGTCCTGACTTTGCGGTTTGATCGGCCGGCCGTCGAGGACGACCGACCATAACTGGGCCCCGTCGGGCAAAACGACTTCCAGGTAGATCGCCTTCGAGCGAAGCTGGAACCGGGCATCGGTCTGAGCCACGCCCTCGGCCGAGAGTGTCGTCGTCAACCGGCCCTGCTGAACGATTGCCGTCGAAAGCGCGTAGGCCGGTCGACGAAATGCGTCGATGGCGACCCTCGGTGCTTGCCCGACGAAACTGAAGACGCCCAACAACCGGCGGCCTGGCTGGTACTCGGCGTCGACCAGCTCGCCGACGTCGACGCGGCGCGAATCGGTCTTCACTTCGACGTCAAGCTCCGCGTTCCCCTCGACGGCAACCAAGCCCGACTGGTGCGCAACGCCCTCGGCGACGAGAATCGGCAATTCCAGATCGAGCGGGTCGTTTTCGCCCAAGGGCTGCTGGAAATCGACGGCCAGAGTGATCGGCCCGCGCCGGGCCTCGGCCAATTCGACCGTCCAAAGGCGTCCCTGGTCGGTCGCGTCGCCGGCGTACTGTTTGATTTGTACGCCGCCGAGCCCGACAATGGCCAGATCGGCGGGCGTCGAGTTGGGCAGACGGAAACGGAGCGTCCGCGTGCGAGCCTCGGTCACGTCGTAGGTGACTTCATAATGTCCGATAAGGATGCCCGGCTCGACGCGCAAGAACGAATGCGTCTTGGCCGTCAGTCTCGGCGTGGTTCGTTCGATCTTCAGCGCGGCCTCGAACGGGCCGTCGTCGTGCCGATAGGCAAGGTCGGTCCGCACACCCTCGAGCCGGAAATCCTTCTTCTGAGCCTCATCGAGCGGAATGAGACCCTTTTCGGTTTGCGGCACAACCCGCAGATCGTCCTCGACGGCCACGGCGATGGCCCCTCGCTGACGCCCCTTGCCTTGGAGGCGGACCTCGGGAAACACCACGTCGACCTCGCTCCAGTCGCCGAGCCACCCGGTGGGCGTTGCCGTCGCCACGAATCGAACGAAGCCTTCCGCGCCGGGCACGACGCCCTGATGCAAGCGGACGTGAACGCGGGCCGGATTTTCGTGACGCTCGAAGGGAATGGCCTCGCCTTGTGGGCCGACAACCGAAACGACCTTCCAGGCCGCCGGCAGCAGGAAATCGACCTCAAAGAGCGTTTCGTGCTCGGGAACGACGATCAGGTCGCCCGACAGAGTCTGCATCTTGTCCGACAAACCCAGCAGCAGAACGGTCGTGGCGTCGAACCGGGCGGCCTGTTTCTCGAAACGCGCGCGGACCGAGAAGTCCTTCCCGGCAGCGTAGTAGGCCGCCACCGCCGTCAGGGGCGGCTCGTCGCGACCCGCGCCGTCGGTCGTCGCGGGCATGGCCGGCTGTAGAACCGAAGCGTCGATCGGAATCAGACCCTCGGGCGAAATCAGAGTCGGCCCGAGCCTGGGATCGACGAGAATTCCGACGACGGCAACCTGGCCGTCGACGTCCAACGGGGCGATGCGAGGCAGGGTCCAATCGTCCAACTTCGGGTCGTTCGACTCGGCGACGATCGACAAGACCACGTTTTCGGTCGTCGCTTCGCGAAGCCGCACTTCGAGCACGCGGCCGCCCTCGTCGCGCGAGACGACCGACCAACTCGACAGCTCGGGCGAGTGTACCTTGGTGATCTCGAATCCGTCGGGCACCTCGAAGCGGAACAAATCGGCCGCGCGATGGAGCACCGAGAGCGAAATGGTCGAGTGCAGACGCTGGCCCGCCTCGTTGACCATGGCCAAAAGAACCGATCGGGCCAACACGATCTGATCCTTGCGGCGCAGCCGGCTGTTGAGCGTCATCACCAGCGACACGTCGCCGCCGCGCGGCAGGAGTTCGAACCGGGTCACGCCCGCCTTGTCGTCGAGCGTTCGGCGAACGACCTCCAGGCCCCCCTTCACCTCCACGTCGCCCTCGACCGAAAGATCGAATCGGGCCGAAGGGGCCACGGGCAAGCGGAGCGTGAGCACCTGCGTGGCGGCGGTGGCCTCGACCGGGGCGGTCATCGACAG
>DOEZ01000079.1 GCA_003532715.1 Planctomycetaceae bacterium | reverse complement strand
ATGGTCGTCCCAATAGATGCGGAGGATAGTCTTCGCCGGATACCGAAAGTCGCCACTCGATACGGTAAACCAGATGTGCTGAATCACGCCCGGACCTTCGAGTTCCGCCAGCGTCCGCGTCTCGCCGGGGGCAAGCGACGCGTAGTCGCGATTGCTGTTCTTGGGCGCCGCGCTGCTGGCCCGCATTCGACGGCCCTCGATCGGATCGCCGAGTTGCGAGAGTGAATCGCCCAGAGCGGGCGCCGACATCAGTAGAATCATGACAATCGAAAGTCCGCGCATCATGATGGTAGTCTCCAAGTGATCGTATTCGTTCTTGTCGCCTTACTGCAACGAAACCACGGCTTTCAGGGTATCGCCGGCGCGAAGGGTAACGTCTTCCGAAAGATCGATATACAGCCGGCTTCCCTCCATCGCGTGGCTCGATTCGATCGCCTTCCCGCCAACCGAAACCTTGACGGCGGCCGGTTTCGCATCGTCGGGCAATACGAAGATCAATTGACGCAAATCGAGAGTTCCCCATCTCAGTTCGATGGTCTCCTCCTGCGATTTGTCGTCGCGACGTTGCGAGAAGACCCCCCAGCCCTCTCCGGTCGTGAAGAAGGAAACGTGATCTTCCGGCTTCCAGGCAGGATCGAAACCGAGCACCCCTTCCGGTCCATTGTAGATTTGTCCCTGACAGGCCAGCAGAAGCGACCACGTGCTCAGCGCTCGAACGTAGAACTTGCCCGCCATGTCGTCGCCAAATGGGTTGCCGCTGAATCCCAGGCCGCTCCAGGGAGTCGCGTCCAGGCCGGTCCGCAGTCGTCCGTCGTGCCGATCATGGTTGGCCCGAACCACGGTGAACCCTTCGGTCAACAAACCCGTACGAATCATCAGCGCGGCGACCGGATATGAAATCCCCACTTTCACCTCGTCGGCGTGGAGCATGGTGTGCCTCTCTTCGGTGGGCCGCCCGCCTCGCGGCCACATGCACTGCACCATGGCTGGTTCGTCGTCCACGACGAACTTGCGAGGACTCTGCTTGAATCCGTGGAAATGAGTCCGGAAGTTGTACTTGAACAGCGAAAGCATCGCCGATCGAACGTGATCCTTGGGATAAATCCACCCCAAATCCGTCAGTTCCGCCCACCATTGACCGAGCATCTGGTCGGTGTAGCAGCCCGTGTTGTAATCTCGACGAGGCGTGGGGTCGGGAATCTGAATGAAGTACTCGCCGTTGAAGAGTCGCTCGTCCTGACTCTTGGCGCCTTTTCGCAGAATCGCGCCGTAACGCCCGGCCAGCGTGACTTCCTCTTGGAGCATTGCCATTTGCTCGGCGGCCGCGAGCGCCGCCAGGTACATTCCGCCCATCCACGACGAAGTGCCGCCGTGCTTGCTGTCCATGCCGTGCTGCGGCCCCTCGAGCATGCCGTCCTCGTCCTTGTCCCAGCCCGCGATCAAAAAGTCCATCGACTCCCGAATCTTGGGCCACTGACGATCGAGCCATTCGCCGTCGTTGCCGAGCAGATGAATCAGATACGACCCGATAATCGAGTGGCACTGGCCGTCAAACGCCGGGAACTGGCGTCGTTCGCTCAGGCCGATCCGGACCGGAAGCATGCCTTCCGCCGTTTGCGCATCGTGCTCCTGCTCGCGCATTTTCTTGCCGATCATCGGGAAGACACGCGGTACCGTCTGGGCATAACCCCACACGTGCGTCGCGTTGCCCGGACAACTCCCGTAGGCGTACGACACGCCCTCCCAGCATCCAAAGAAGCCGTCCTTGGCCCAAAACACCGTCGGGCTCTTCAGGATGGCCACCTGCGAACTGATCCGATCCAACAGCCAGTAAGGAAGATTCGACTGGTAGAACGACTCGTGATACCGACGAGTCTGTTCGGTCAGTTCGTCCAACCGGGCGACCACGTCGCGCGCCAAGGCCAAACCATTCGGCCACCAATTCGCATACACGTAGCCGTCGTGCTTCCAATCGGGGCACTGATGATCGCGCACCTGAGGAATGTTCGGAAAGTACCAAGTTAGGACGAATCGAACGGTCCGTTTCTCGCCGGGCTGGAGGACAAAGGGAACCGCCAGCGCGACGTCGAGCGTCTCGCCTTTCGCCGACGGGCCCGCGCTAGCCGATCCCGTTATGCTTCCCGTTTCAGTGAATTCGGTGGCGAGGGCGTCCAGACTCTCCCAACTGGCCGTCGCCTCGGCGTCNNGTCGGGCTCCATGACCGCCAGCACCATCTCGCCGTAATCCGCCGCGTCTTTCTCCTTGTCCGCCGTCATGTGCAACATCACGGCGTCGTCCGTCTTGAGCACCTTGTTGCTGTTGCCGCCGTATTGATCCGAATGCCGGCCCTTCACGGCCCAATCCCCCGTCGGTCGATGCCTCAGAAGGTCGCGACTGCGCGCCGGTTCGTTGGCAATCGTCTTGACGAGTCCCGCCGCGTTCTGTTGCGTCGCCAACAGGCTGACTTCGACCGGCTGCGTGCCCGGATTCTCGACGGTCACATTGAACATGGCGCACGGGATGGCCGAGTCCTTTTCGTTCAAGGGAATGAGCGGACTGAACGCCTCGAGACTCACCTTTACGGGCAACCCGGCATCGTCGAAATCGTACCAGCCGAAGGGGTACTCTCCGCGGAAGCTGAGCGAATCCATGGCCTGAAACGGCCCCTCCTTAACGGTCTGCAACGCGCGCGCCACCGGCGACTCGTCGCCAACCCGGCGAGCGCGAACGGCAAAGAAGCTATGAGGGAGCGGAAAATAGGTGAAATTACGCCACAGTTGCCAGGCATGACGCCGGCCTTGCCCGTCCATCTGGATGTATCCCGTCCCAAGGCCGCCCAACGGGAGACTGACGGCCTCCAGATACTCGTCGCGGTAGACCTTCGTCTCGCCGCGCGCGAACAACTTGTCCGGATCCGAGAGCTTGGCCAACCGTTCGGCTCGTCCCGCCTCCGGTTCCCATGACGAAGGAGTTGAAGCGACGACGAGGGTCGCCGCGAGTAAGTTCAAGGTGGTAATGGTCGCCAGGCCGAGCCTTCGCGCGAACCCAAGTCGGTGGATAATGGTCATGGTCCACTCCAATCAAAAAAACGAGGTGTAAAAGGCTGGGCCCCTCGCGCCGGGCGCGAACGCATGGCAGGCGTTTGGGAGCGTCGCCCGGTGCCAAGCTCCGCAAGGACCTAGCGCCGGAGGGTCACTCCACAAGGTCCACGGGGATGCCCATCAACTCGCCCCAAATCGTCAACGTTTCCAGATGGTCGCCGGGAACGACGTGCGCGTGATTCGCGTTGAAGCTGTCAATGAAATCGCGCGGGTCGATGCCCATCTTCACGTAGCCGTGCGGCCACGACGAGCACGTCTCGGCCATCTTCTCGCGGGGGCACTCGACGAATTCGCCGCGCGCGGCGAAGAGGCGGTACGCTCCCTCGACGCGACTGAGACGAGCCAGAGTAATGTCGCCGGCCTTGCAGACGTATGGAAAATGCGCTCCGCCCCCGCCGTATTTCGAGATAACCGGTTCGAGAAACACGCGGGCCAGGTTCTCCTCGGGGCTGTCGCTCCGCGCGGCATACCACGACGGCTGGGCCCCGCAATTACAGCAAACGTACAATTTCCGTTCGAAATCGTAGCTGCGCACGTCGAACAACAGCGACGGATAACCGCTCAACAGTTTCAACAACTGCATCGTCAGCGCCCCGTCTCCGTCGGCCTCGCAGGCCATCGCGACCGACGCCTTGGGGCCGTTCCAGTCGTAGGGATCGTTCAGCAACATGGCGCTGACGCAAGCGGTGACGAAGTACTCGCTCAAATCGTAATGACACTTGATCCCGACAAAGTCGAGCCCCATGTCGGCAATGATTCCGCGAATGGCCATGTAGTGTTTGATTTGAGTCTTGACGTGCTCGGGCGCGGCCTTGCCTTCGGTGGACCTCTTGCCCACGCGATCGCTCAACCACTGGTAGGCTCGCTCGACCTCCTCCTCGTCGGCCGTTTTCGCCCGGCGCACAATATCGAGCTGGTCGATGTGCTCGACGTCGACGCCGAATCGCCTCATCCACTCGACGGGATCGACGACGCCCGTGTTCATGCCGATGCTTCGTCCGCCGATCACGCCGTAGACGCTTCCCTTCATTCTTTCGATCGCGCCGGCGGCCCGGCAGAACGCCGAAAGGGTTGCCCTCAGCTCGGAACTCTCGCGCGGGTCGCCCCACAGCTTCCTGCTCTTCAGGCCGACTTGACGCAGCACGCCGTGCGCAGCCAGGATTCCGCCAAGCCCGGGCAGCGTTCCTTCCGCCGGTGAACTCAGTAACACCGGCAGACTCAGCACCCGAGCCGCGATGAGACTGAAATTCGGAAAGGCAAAGACCGGTATATTGAAGATCGCGGCCTCGACGTCCGCCGCCCTAAGCTCCTTGGCAACCCGTTGGGCCGCCTTGGAACCATGCACGATCTCGGAGGCATCGACCACCGCCAGCAGAGGATCGGCCCGCACCACGTCGCGAAGCACTTGTCCGTGGCGAAGTATCGTCCCCTCGAGCGTTTGATGCACTCGGTGGCGACCATCGGAGAACCCCACGATTCCGACGCGAAAGGGATCGGAGTGATTGGGCAGTGCGGGCAAAACCATCTATCAATTTCCCAGATAGTATTCAAGGGTGCTTGGAGTCAAAGTGGTATGACCATTTTCAGTCTATTGGAGCGAGTTAAGGCTGTCAAGGCACGTGGACATCGACGTGCCTGAGTCTCCCACGCAAATCGACTCGAACGGCCAGCGCGACCGTTGAACTTGACGTAGGTTCTCGGATCGTCGTCTTGCATGTGCAGATTTCTCTGTCTGGATTCCGCTCTGTCAGAAGTCCACCGAGTTTCCGTCCTCACGGTTGCCGAGCCTTTGATGCACGAGCGAGTCGATATCATACGGTATCGAACGGACCGATCCGTCGCACATGCCCATGTTCAGACCGCCCGGATGGGCGCTACCAAACCCTCGCGTATTGCTGTATCCCGGTCGATCCTGCATCGGCGGCCAAAGCGTAAACCGCACGTTGTCGCGGTCGTCGGCGGTGTACGGTCCCTGGTTGTCGCCAAGATCATCGGGCGCGGCATGAAAATAGGCGTCGGGGTCAACGTACTTCTCGCCGACCAAATAAGTGTTCGACGATCCGTCGGTGATGTCTTGAAGCATCATGCACGTGCGCGCGGCCACGATGCCGGTATGCTTCAAGGGCGGGATTCTCTCCTCGGGCCACGGGTAAGCTCCAGGAGTTCCCCGAGGCAAGTCCCCTATCCGCAGCGTGTTCGGCCCCGTGCCCCACGATCCCACGATGTCGCCTCCGTTCGCCCCGAAGTCCGAGAGGATGACCGAACTCAGCGTATCCGACAAGATGGGCGTCACGACGTACCAGGTCGTGTCTTTCATCGGATAGGCCTCGGCGGGCCGACGCGAGGGGCACGACCAGATCGTGCAAGGCGTCTCGTACAGGGCCTTGTTATACGGCTTCGGCTCCAAATCCGATTGCGGATCCGTATTGGCCCCCGCCGCGACCATGGTGCCTTGTTCGATGTAGTGCATGATCGCAAAGGCCCAACCTCCCGGCTGCTCCAAGCCGAATCCCCGGCCCGGATGAGGCGCCCACATATACCCCCACCCGCCGCTAGGAAGATGACCGTGCGCCGACTCGAAATTGAGCGCTGCAACACTAATCTGCTTCAGCCGATTCGCGCACTCAAGCCGACGCGCCGCCTCGCGAGCGGCTTGAACCGCCGGCAGCAGCAGGGCAATCAGTATCCCGATGATCGCAATGACCACCAAGAGTTCGACCAGAGTAAAACCTCTAGTGTATTCGCGGTCTCGCATGGATTACTCTCTCACGTTACTCCCAGTGCCGCGGGAGAATCGCGGAACTCGGTATGAAGAAGGAATTGGTTCGTTTATGTCTCGACGGGGCACGACATCCTCTTCGATGCCCGTTCGCTACAAGGTCGATTTCGACCTCAATCGCGCCAAACCGAAGGCCAACAACAGGCTAGCCAGCAGGCCAAACGTCGCGGGCTCGGGCACCGCCACCAAGGCAATGCTATTGCCGCCGTAGGCATAGTCGACCGAACAATAGTCCGGTACGCCCACTTCGATCGCCGGCGCGCCCACCAGGCTCCCGTACGTGGCAAATACGTAGGCCCCGTTCGCGAGAGTCCCCGAACCCAAGTCGCCGAAGCTGAGCGTTCCGCCCGTCAAATCCAGTTGTCCCGAAACGGATACCAGATCGATCGTGTCCGCATCGCTGTCGTAATCGATGTCTAGCGTACCGCCGACCGTCAAGTCGCCGGTGATCGTAAGGGTGCCGATGCTGGAGCCGGGTCCGACTTCAGCGCCGTCTCCGACGATGACGTTGCCGGCGATGAGGCCCGATCCCATGAGCGAAGCGCCGTCGGCGACCGTCACGTCGCTCGTGATCGAGCCGTCGACCGCCAGTTCCCCCTCCATGACCAACGTGTCGCCGGTGTACGAGTTCGCGCCGCCGAGCGTGAGCTTTCCGGCGCCGATCTTGGTCAGTCCGCCACCGGTCGACTCGTCGTCTTCCGCCAACGCTGGGTCTATCACGACGTCGAACGAGTTGCTGTCGATGACGGCGCCGCCGGCTTGGACCTTGAGCGACAACACGGGGGTCGTGCCGTCGACAATGAGACCTCCCGCCGCGCCGGCTCTGAGCGTGCCGCCGTTGAAGTTGATCCTTGCCATGCTCGGCGCGGCTACGGCGTCGACGGCAATCGAGGGGACTTGAACGACGCCGCCGTTAAGATTCAACAAGGCCGTGCCGCCGCCGTGGCCGAACCGAATGGGACCCGCACTCACCAGGGCCCCTCCGTTTTGTGTCCAAGTCCCGGTCTGTCCCTGGATGCCCAGGGCAATGCCGGTGCTCGCGTCTGTGTGATTGAAGACACCTCCGTTCATCGTGACGGTGCCCGTGGAAATAAAGGTCTCCAGGCCCAATGGATCCGTTCGCGGCAGACTCCCGATGGCGACCCAGTCACCCGTATGGTTGACCACGCCGCCATCGCCCACAATCAGATAGCCGCGACCGCCGTCGTTGCCCACGGTCATATTGCCGGTCACGTTGAGCGTAGCCGTGCCCGTGGTGCTTGCGACCGTCGTCGTTCCAACGCCGTACTGATACTTGCCGATCCGTATCTGATCCGTGCTCACTGTCGCATTTTCGGTGATGTTCATGTAGCCCGAAGCGATCGCATCGCGGTAAGTCCAACTCGAATTATCGCCGACATTGATTCGTCGGGCGGCAGTCAGGGTAGCGTTGCCTGACAGATTGATGGTGCCGTCGGTGTAGTAATAGGAGCCGAAGGAGGCGTCGAGCCCCAGGGTGACGACGGCGTCGCCGCTCAGATTCACCTTGCCGACGGACACTTGGCCTTGCGCTCCATAACTCGCCACGGTTAGGTAGTTTGCCGTGAGACGCGATGTGCCGCTCATGGAGAGCGTCCCGTTGGATCCCGCTTGGTCGCCGACTCTAACAACGCCGGTGGGCGCGATGATTTTGGCGTCATTGCTGACCGTCATCACTCCGGTCGCGTTGGTGTGGCCAACAATCACGTAGCCCGTTCCAGTATAGATTTGATTGAGAGATCCGCCCTGCAAGTCATAGGTCGAGGTGCCCGGCGCGTTATCGCGACCAACGAAGAGATAGCTTATATAGCCCACGTCGCCGCCGGTCTGGAGAACGTGTCCCTCGCTGGGACCAAAAGGCCCCGCTTTGGTCGTGCTACCGTTGCCAACCCAGATGTTCTGTGGGTAATTCGTCGAAGCTCCCCACGGGACGTGGTTCTCGTCGATCTTCGCCAGTCCGGTATTGGCGATCACGGCCCACTGCCTGTAGACGTCCGTTCCGGCGTTGGGCGTGGTTCCGGGCACGTAGCCGGTGTTCAATCCATCCTCGCTCGTCCAAAGGGCGCCGTCGTCAATCCATCCATCGCCCGTTGTTAGATTCCAGTAGTAATAGGAATCGATATTGGCGGCCGATAGTTGAGACGCCAGAAGGCCGAAGACCAAAAGAACGGAAAGCCTGAGAAGCGGTTTCATTGGTAGATTCCTCTCGCATGGAAGTGACGCCACCTTGTCGTGGAACGGTCAAAACAAATCCCCACGTGCTCTTCTCTATCCGGCCCCGCAATTCCACATCGAAAACGCACTGTTCCTTAACGTCCGCGTCGGCCCAAGAATAGGCCGAGCAACATCATGCCCGCCAAGCCGGCCAGAGTTGTCGGCTCGGGCACGGCCGTCGACTCGCCGCCCATACCGTATCCCCAGTTGGCGGCCATGATCGCCCCATCGATCGCGTCCACGTTCTGGTCGTCATTGAAGTCACCCATGGCCCACGTGGCGCTTCCGGCGCCCCAGTTGGCCGCCAACACCTTCGCGTCCAAATCATTGACCTTCTGGTCGCCGTTGGCGTCGCCGGGAATAGGCGGCAACGCGGCCTCGATCAAGAGAACGCCCGTGCCGGAAAAATACGTGTCGTTGATGTAGGTAGCTCCGCTGCCGCTGGCGCCCCATGTGCCCTCGGTTTGGGCAACGCCATTCAGGTAGAGTCCGCCGATCGTATCGGTTCCGGCGAAGTTCAGGTTCATCATCGCGCCTGCCGCGATCCAGACTGCAGCCTGGTCGGCTAACATGGCGGCACTTGTCGTGCTCAGCGTACCCGCCATGACGGACGTATCGCCCGTATACGTATTCGCGCCACCGAGCGTGAGCGTTCCAACTCCAAGCTTGGTCAGACCGCCGCCGGTCGACTCCTCGTCCTCAACCAACGCCGTATCGATCACCACGTCGAACGAGTTGCTGTCGATGACCGCGCCGCCGGCTTGGACCTTGAGCGCCAAAACGGGTGTGGGCGAATCGACGATAAGATTGCCCGCCGCCGCGGCCTTCAAAGTGCCACCGTTGAAGTTGATTCGCGCGACGCTTGGCGCGGCATCGACATCGACCGCGATGGTGGGGACCTCGAAGGTTCCGCCATTGAGGTTCAACAACGCCGTGCCGCCGCTTTGGCCAAACCAAACGCGGCCGGCACTAACCAACGCGCCGTCATTTTGCGTCCACGTTCCGGATTGCCCATCCACGCCGAGGGCAATTCCCGTGTTCGCGTCCGTATGGTTGAAAACGCCGCCGTTCATGGTAACTGTTCCAGTAGAAACGAAGATTACCAGGCCCTGTGGGTCCACTCGAGTGTCGCTTCCCACGTCAACCCAGTCTCCGCTGTGATTCACGACACCGCCGTCTCCCACGATCAACTCTCCGTGACCTCCCGCGATTCCCACGGCAAAGTTGCCGGTAGCGTTGAGGACGGCCGTACCCGTGGCGCTTGCAACCGTCGCCGTTCCACGGCCGTACTGGTACTTGCCGATGCGAACCTGGTCGGTGGTCACCGTTGCGTTATCGGAGATATTCATCTGGCCCGTTGACAAGGCGTCTCGATAGGTATAACTCGAGTTGTCGCCGACGTTGATTCGGCGGCCGGCCAGCAGAGTGGCATTGCCGGACAGATTGATCGTGCCTTCGTTATAATAGTAGGAGCCGAAAGAGGCATCGAAATTCAATGTGACAGTGACGTCGCCGCTAAGATTCACCGTGCCCACGGCATTCTGGCCGTCGCCCCCATACGTCCCCACGGTCAGGTAATTCGCCAGCAATTGCGACGAGTCGCTCATCGAGAGCGTGCCCGTGGCGCCCACCCCAGTCCCCACTCGGACGGCTTGAGCCGGTGCCTGGATACTGCCTGCGTTGCTGACGGTCATGACACCAACGCCGGGACCGCCGTCGCCGTTGCCGATGTCAAGTCGTCCACCGGTCCCACCCCTATGAACGATCGAACCGCCCTGCAAGTCATACGTGGACGCTTCCGGCCCGGAGCCGCGGCCAACGACGAAGAACGTCTGATAGCCCACTATACCGCTCGTTTGAAGCACGTGTCCCGCGCTCGGCGCAAACGGACCAGGGAAGTAAACCTCGCTTCCGTGTCCCACCCAGATATTCTGCGGGGCGTTTCCGAAATCCGGGTCCCAAGGAATATGGTCGGCGTCGACTTTCACCAGCCCAGCATTTCGGATTACCGCCCAGTCTCGGTATGTTTCCGTTGCCGTGTTATCCGTGGTTCCGGGAACATAACCGGTGCTCAACCCATCCTCGCTTGTCCAGAGAGCCCCATCGTTGATCCATCCCTCGCCGGAAGTCAGGTTCCAGTAATAGTAGGAGTCGATGTTGGTCTGTCCAAACGCCGCGGATGCGATGCCGACCAGGGACAAAAGCACGAAACTTCTGAGGAATTGGTTCATCGTCTCGATCCTCTCATGTAACGGGAAATGTTGTGAGAAACCTAGGAACCCCTCGCATCCTCTATTCCAAGTCCGCCGCCGATCCGACGCCATCTTGCGATTC
>DOEZ01000026.1 GCA_003532715.1 Planctomycetaceae bacterium | reverse complement strand
ACTGGGCCACCAACTCCTTGCCGGTGCCCGTGGCGCCCTGGATCAGAACGGTCGCATTGGTCGGGGCGATTCGTTTGAGCCGTTCGATGACGTCGCGCATCTGGCGGCTGTCGCCGATCACGCCCTCGAAGCCGTACTTTTCGTCGAGCCGCCGCTTCAGTTCGACGTTGTCGCGGCGGAGCGTGCTGCTTTCGGCCGCCTTCTGTGCCACCGCGCGGAGCTGGTCGATCTTGAGCGGCTTGAGCAGATAGTTGAACGCCCCGCGGCGCATCGCCTCGACGGCCGAGGGGATGGTGCCGTGGCCCGTCATGAGGATGACCTCACAGTCGGGCAGCGATTGCTTGGCTAGGTCGAGAATGGCAAGCCCGTCGACGTCGTTCATCACCAAATCGGTCACAATCACGTCGTAGGCACCGTTTTCGAGCATCTCGGCCCCCTGCCGGCCCGAGGTGGCCACTTGGCAGTGGAAGCCCACCCGGTCGAGGCTTTCGGCGACGACTTCGGCGTGCGAGGCGTCATTATCGACGATCAGAACCTCGATCGGCGGATCGGGCGTCGGGTCGGTTTCAGGGCTTTTTTCGTCTTTCTTTGCCATACATTGATGATACAACATGGGTGGGGGTGCGCACAGACCCGGGCCTGGTCACCGCGCGGGGTGTTTTTTTACCGTGAGCGATGTTTCCTTGCCAAGAACGCGAAGAGCACGAAGGCGGTAGGGAACCACGGATGCACACGGATTGGGTTTATTTACCACGGGGGACACAGAGGGTCACGGAGTCTTCTTGCCGTGAAGGAGGCGAGGTGAAGTTGTCTCGTTGTTCTACACAAGTCTGCCCTTTTTCGACCCGTAGGGNNTCGTTGTGACAATAGCCCGGCGATTGATGAATAATCCGGGTTGCCAGCCTCGGCTCTGATGGGGCGGATGTCGCCGGTGTGCAAATCGCCGTGGTGGTGGCTCCCAGTTCCGCCGGGCCACGGTGCCAGCGAAACGAGTTAGAGAGGCCAACCATTCAGCTACCTCGCCCCTGGCAATTTGTTTCCTCGCGAGGCACCCCCCCTCAGCGATCGTTCTTGAACGGAGAACCGTTGTGATATGCGTCTCGACTTGGTAGGATCCTGGGTGTCTTGGACTCTTGGGGTGTCTTGAACTTGTGTAATGACACCATGAATCGACGGACGTTTTCTTCCCCCGTGGCAGCAAGAAAAGGAGCACACGCGATGTTCACCACGCACAAGGCGAGTCTTTGTTTCATCCTGGCGTTCGTAACGGCCGTCGCGCCGTCGGTGGCTCTTTGCCAGTCGCCGGGCACGACCGAGAGTAGCCCGGCGGTCAGGACGGTCGATGCGTCGGCGATCGTGCCCGAGGCGACGTTCGCGGCGGTCGCGTTTCCTCGCCGCGTCTTGACCGTGCCCGAAATGTGGATGATGCCGACCGAGATTCTCACGGCGATGGGCATGAAGGAGTTGGGAATCGACCCGCTCGACATCGAGCAGATAGTCGTGGTCGCCCAGGCGCCGAGCGAGAAGTCGCCGCCGGGCGTGGGCGCGGTGGTTCATCTCGCCAAGCCTTGCCGGATCGAGGATCTTCTGCCGAACATGCGGGAACTGATGACGGCGGGCGAGATCGACGGCAAACCGACTCGGCGGCTCGCCGTCNNGGGGCAAGCCTGTACATGCCCGACGAGCGGACGATTGTCATCGGCACCGAGCCGATGCTACAAGGCATCGTGGCCAACCGCGCCAAGCCGGTCGAGAGCAAGTTGAGCCGATCGACGGCGAGGCTTGGAACTTCGGAGGATTTTGTGGCGATGCTTCTGGTGGAGCCGCTGCGGCCGTTGTTGAACGCACAGCTTGACATGGCCCCGATTCCGGCCGAATTCGCCGACGTGCGGCGCGTGCCCGACATGGTCGACACGTTCGCGATGAAGGCCAACCTGACCGACCGAAACGGCGCGATGCTGAGCGTGACGGCGAACGACGAGGCGGCGGCCATCGAATTGGAGAAGTTGATCGGGCAATGGCTCGATCTGGCCCAGCGGCAAATGCAGGCCGAAATGGCCGACGACCTAGCCCGCGCCGAAGCTAGCGATGATCCGGTGGAAAAGGCGCAAGCGCGGTATGCTCAGCGGGTAAGCGGCAAGATGTTCGAGATGTTCCGGCCGGTCCGCAAGGGAAATCGGTTGATTCTGGACGGCGGCACGGGTGGTTCGCAGGCCCAAGTGGCGACAATCGGCATTCTGGTTGCGTTGTTGCTGCCGGCCGTTCAGGCCGCTCGCGAGGCAGCGCGACGAGCGTCTTCGATCAACAACATGAAGCAACTCGGACTGTGCATGCACAATTATCACGACGCGCACCGCAAGTTTCCGGCCCGGGCCGTCTTCGACAAGGATGGCAAGCCGCTGCTGAGTTGGCGCGTGAAGATGCTTCCCTACATGGAGGAGGGCGCGCTGTACGGCCAGTTCCGCCTCGACGAAGCGTGGGACAGCCCGCACAATCTGAAGCTGGCGGAACAAATGCCCGCCATCTTCCGCAATCCCAGCAGCACGGCGCCGCCCAATATGACGACGTATCTGGTGCCGGTCGGACCGGGCACGATTTTCGAGGGCGACCAAGGGCGAAGGATCTCCGACATCATCGACGGCACGTCGAATACCGTCCTGTTGGTCGAGGCGGACGACGATAGGGCCGTTCTCTGGACCAAGCCGGAAGATTGGAAGTACGATCCACAAACGCCCATGGCCGGCTTGGGCCGCGCGCACCCGGGATTGTTCAACGTCCTGCTGGCCGACGGAAGCGTCCGATCGGTCTCGGCCGGTCTTGACCTCCAAACGTGGAAGGCGCTGCTCAGCCACGCCGGGAGCGAAGTAGTCAACGGGTTCTTCGAGCCAAGACGGAGGTAGCGACCCTCAAAACATGGCGTTTTCAGACACCCGCCAATCGCTTTCGGCAAGGGCTTGACGGGCGGGCGCCACTGGCGAACGGGAGCACAATTGAGTGCCGCTGGCTTCGCCCATGCAATGGCCGGGCTGATGTTTTTTCGCGTTACGGGCAGAAGCACGGTGCGGTTCTCTGGGAATGCACCGATTTGGCGGATCGAAGAGCCGTTTGACGGGTTCGGTGACCACGAAAGCCCGTTGGGGTATTTGAGGCTTCGGGTTTTTGCATACCCCGGGTAGTCGCCGCGCGACAACCCGGGGCTATCTTATTGCGATCCCTTCGGGCCCTATCCCATATCGAAGCACGTCAGTTTCCGTTCCGCCGCAGCATCACGCGGCTGTCGGCCACGGAACAGCCTTCGCCCTTTGCGTGGACGATCAGCGGGTTGATGTCGAGCTCCGAGACCTCCGGGTGGTTGCAGACCAACTCCGACAGACGCAGCAGCGTGTCGACGATCGCGTCGATGTCCGACGGCGGATTGCCTCGGAAACCGTCGAGCACCTCGAACGACCGAATCTGACGCACCATCCGTTCAGCCGAAATCTCCCACATCGGAGGCAACCGGAACGCCACGTCCTTGAACACCTCGACCATCGTGCCGCCCAGACCGAACATCATCAGCGGGCCGAAACGATCGTCGCGGCTTGCCCCCAAAATCACCTCGACCCCCTTCGGCGCCATGGCTT
>DOEZ01000227.1:3200-20716 GCA_003532715.1 Planctomycetaceae bacterium | reverse complement strand
TCCGTCGATCACGTTGGCGGTGGTCCGATAGGGTCGCACTCGCATGAGGTAAACTTGCCCCTTTCGGCTTCTCACCTCCACTTCGCGCAAGACCAGATCTCGCAGCACCAGCTTGCCGAAGTCGGCCAGATCGACGTCGATCAGCGTCGAGGCCAGATGGCGGATCGGCCTGTCCACGTCGGTTCCGGTCAACGGGATGAGGTCCGTCGCGCGGGGCTTGAATCGCCGAACCCGCAACTCGGTATCCAGAAAAACCGTCGCGATCTCCGTGGCGTCGAGCAGGTTCTTCATGTCGTCATTCGTCTTGGCCAGTTCGTCGATCCGGGCTTGAAGTTCGGCGTTGACCGTGGCCGACTCCTCATTCAACGACTGTAGCTCTTCCTTCGAGGTTTCCAACTCTTCGTTGGTGCTCTGCAATTCCTCATTCGTCGACTGGAGTTCCTCGTTGGCCGATTTGAGTTCCTCGTTCGTAGTCTCCAACTCCTCGATCGTCGTTTGCAGATTCTCCTTGGTGTAGAGCAGATCGTGCTCGATTTCCTCGGCCGTTCTGTCTTGCCGCTTGGCGGATCGTTGCTTGGGTGTCGACGGATCGTTCTTGGCGGGGGCCGGAATCTCCTCAAAGGCGACCATCATCAGGCCATGCACGGACGAAGACTCGAGAAGCGGCTTAACCTTCAGATTCAAGAACAGGAGGCTCCCGTTTGACCTTATTCGCAAACCGCGGCGGACCACCTCCTGCCGGTGCGAGGCCGCCTCGCGAAGGGCGACAGCCAGGTCGGCCTTCAGTCCCGGGCGCGCCATCTCCAGGAGATTCGCGCTCGCCCTGCCCTCCGCCGGTTCGAGGAACCGACCCGTCCGGCCATGGATGTAGACCACGTCGCCGTGGTCGTTGACGATCGCGCAAGGGGGCGTGTCGCTCTGGCGGAGAATCGTCTCGACCAGTTGCAGCGCGCTGATTTGCTCGGCATGTTCGACCATTTTTGATTCGTCGGGTCCTTGCGGTGGCCAAGCCGGCGCGGGCGGAAAGTCGGGTGTGACGCGCGCGGTCGAACTCAACGGATTGCGGTGGTAAATCTTCCATTTGCGGCTCACGGCGGTGAACAGGTCGGTCGCCTGTCCGATCGTCTCGGAAGAACCCAGAAACAGAATCCCCTCCGGCTTCAGGCTGTAGTGAAAAACCGGCAGCAGCTTCTTCTGCAATTCGGCGCCGAGGTAGATCAGCAGATTGCGGCAACAGAGCAGATCGAGTTTGATGAACGGCGGATCTCGAATCACGTTTTGCGGCGCGAAAACCAGCATCTCTCGAACCAACTTCTTGACGCGGTAATGCCCGTCGTCTTCCTTGACAAAATGGCGATGGATGCGTTCGGAACCCACGTCGGCCAAGACGTTCTCGGGGTAACGGCCGGCGCGAGCCACGTTAACGGCATCCTCGTCGATGTCGGTCCCGAATACCTGAATCCGAAAGTGCCGGCCCATTTGTTCCATGCATTCTTGTAGCGTAATCGCCACCGAATAGGCTTCTTCACCACTGGCGCAGCCGGGAACCCAAGCGCGGACGGTGCCGTCTTCCGGCCGGTTGGCGAGCAGTGCGGGCAGTGTTTCGGCTCGTAGGAACTCGAACGCCTCGGGATCACGGAAGAAGCTGGTGACGCCGATCAGCAATTCCTTGAAGAGAATGTCCGCCTCGCGGTCGCTCTCCTGAAGGTAGCGCACGTAGTCGGAAAGGTTCTCGATCTGATGGACGTTCATCCGCCGCTCGATGCGCCGGCAGATCGTGTTCCGTTTGTAGAGCGAAAAATCGTGATTCGTCCGTGAGCGAAGGATGACGAATATCTTCTGCAGCGCGCCCGACGTAGGTGGTTCGTCGCCAAGTCCAGCATCCACCTTCTGAAACGCATGGGTCATGTATTGGATCAACGCGCGCGGCATCTTGTCCGGGGAGAGTACGTAGTCGGCAAGCCCCGTGGCAATGACACTGTGTGGCATGCCCTCGTACTTGGCCGACTCCTCGTCCTGCGACATGACCATGCCCGCCTCCCCCTTGACGGCCTTGGCGCCCAGGGTGCCATCGGTGCCCGTGCCGGAGAGGATGATGCACGCCGCGTTGCGCTGTTGGTCCTGAGCCAGGGAGCGGAGGAATGAGTCGATCGGCAGATTCGTCCTCCGAGGCTGGGTGAATTCCATGAGCTGCAACCTGCCGTGCAGAATCGTCAGATCCTTGCTCGGAGGGATTACGTAGACGTGGTTTGGCTGGACCCGCATGCCGTCGGTGATAGGCCGGACGGGCATCGTGGTGTGCTTCTGCAGCAGCTCGTGCAGAATGCTGGCGTGGCTCGGGTCGAGATGCACGACGAGCACGAAAGCCATGCCCGCGTCCGGGGGCATGGCCTTGAAAAACGTCTCGAGCGCCTCCAGTCCACCGGCCGAGGAGCCGATGCCTACGATCGGGAAACCAGGCTGGATTTCGGCCGCGAGGACGGCTTCGGGCATCGTGACGGCTTCCGTCGAGGGGGATTCCGCGGGCGCGCTCCGGTTTTCGTCAATGGGCCGTTTGTCGCCGGGAGCGGTCGACGTCTTCTTCTCGACTTTCTTCTCGATCGAGACTTTCTTCGCCCGTTCGGCGCTGGACTCGGCGCCGGCCACGTTTTTCTGGGTTCCAGACCGCTTTTTCTTAACCATTCTCATCTTCCCCTGCAAAAAAGAACAAAGAATACGGTTACACTTTCTTGATGTGCCGATCGTAGGCATGGATCACTTGCTCGCGCGTCAACATGCCGACAACGCGGAGCGGATTCTCGGGATTGACAATCGGTAACTCCGCGATTTGTTTCTGTGTGAACAGACGAAGCGCGGTGTGCAGATTGTCATTCGGGACGACCGTCGCGACCGGCGACGACGCAAGATCGGACGCCAGAATCAGACTTCCCGCGCCGTTGCCCACCAGGGCCGATCGAATATCGTGGAGCGAGAAGATTCCACCTAGGTTGCGGTCGTCGTCGATCACCGGGAAATAGGAATCATTCGACCGAGCCACAACGCGGAGTACCTCGGGAAGCGGCATGGTCTCGCGGACCATGGTCACCGGACGAGACGGATCGTGAACGTCGCCGACGCGAATTCGAGCAAGCACATCGACGACGAAATCGCCCAGGTGAGACGGACTGTCGATCAGCGACGAAACCTGCTCCTGATAGAGGCTCCACCGTTGCGACAGAATGGCCACATTGATCACGCTGACGACCATCAAGGGCACAAGCAGGTTGTACGAACCGCTCATCTCCGAAACCATAATCAGCGCCGTCAATGGTACCTTGGCCACGCCGGCGAAGAACCCGCCCATGCCGACCAACACAAAAGCCTCGGGCTCGGGGGCCAGCCCGGGGAAGAGCTGTTGGCACACAAGCCCGAATGCGCCCCCTAGCATGGCCCCGATGAACAACGACGGGGCGAACACGCCGCCGCTGCCGCCGGAGGAAATCGTGAAGCCGGTGGCTAGGATTTTGGCGGCGACGAGCATCGCCATGAGCTGCAGCGACAACTTGCCGTCGAGCGCCTGTTGGATCCAGCCGTAACCGCCGGCCATGACATGCGGCAACCCGGCCAGCGCGATCAGGCCAATCAGCAGGCCGCCGATGGCCGGTTTGAAGTGATTCGGGATCCGCAACGGCCGAAAGACCCGAGTGTGGAGATTGCGGAACGACCAGACATAGACGAAGCCGACCAGGGCACATATCACGGCGAAAACGAGGTATAGCGGCAAGTCGGCAATGCCATGGAAGGCCACGTTGGGAGCGTGGAATGGAACATCGACGTGGAAGATGGCGTTGAAGACGGAATAGGCGACCACCGAGGAGACGACGCACGGAATGATGGCCGAAAACTCGACCGCCGTGCTCGAATAGAGTACTTCGACGGCGAACAGTGCCCCGCCCAAGGGCGCCTGAAAGATGGCCGCGACACCGCCGGCCGCCCCGGCGAGAACGAGCATTCGCCGGTCCGAATCGTTCAGACCAAGGCGAGTCCCAAGCACCGAGCCGAATCCCGCGCCGATCTGCGCGATCGGCCCCTCGCGGCCCGCCGAGCCGCCCGTTCCGATCGTGAGCGTGCTGGCAATTGCCTTGATCAGCGGAACGCGCCCGCGAATCAATCCCTTTGCACGGTGAAAGGCGCGGATCATTCCGTCCGTGCCGTGGCCCTCGGCCTCGGGGGCGAAGGTGTACACCAACAATCCACAGAGCAGGCCGCCCACCACGGGCACGAGCAAGACCAACCACCATCGGTCCGTGGGCGGAAACTGCACGCCGAGCGTCGGCGGCGTTTCCGAACCCGCCACCGGCGGATAGTAGCCAAGCCAACCGCCCAACGCGAGCGATTGAACCGAGTTCAGCCCAACGTAGAAGGCCGACGCACCCAGGGCGGCCACAACGCCGACCAGCACGCTGTAGAGAATGAGCCGCCCCGACCCTTCCAGATCGAACACGACTCTTAACTTGTCTGCGAGTGCTTTTGTGAGGACGCGGATCATTATGAAAATCGCCGGAAACACGACCACCCCCGGCGCGGCGATGCGACAAAGCCGTCTCGCTGACGCGGACACCAAGGGCCCGAACAAGACAATTCCACATGCGCCGCGACGTTGCTCGACACCATCGCAAGAGGGGCAATCCCTCGTTTCAGCGCAGAGACCAGAGCAGGCCAAGCCGGTGGGCCAACGCAATCGTCCATAAATCGCCGAGTTTACCACCCGGCCGACTCGGCGACAAGATCGAAACGTGACTCGACGCAGTGGTGCCCTGTTTCAGTGGCAAGTGTCGGAACGTCTTTTGTTGACCTTCGCGCGGCGAATGAGCCGAGGCCAACCAGCGGAAGGCCGGTAAATCAAGTAAATCAGCTTTGTGACCGAGTCATTCTCCACGCAAACACCAATAGTCGTCGCACAAGCAAGTTTTTCTTGCCGGTGCATCAGATAACTCGAAACCACCTCTGTTTCCGTGAACATAATGGGTTGGTTCGTGCAACCCGGTCCAAGAAGCATGAGGGATATTCGAGCAGGACAACGTTTCGCCAAATGGCGAGGCACGCCTGCGGCATCCGAACACCAGACTTTCTCCCATGTTCCAGAATCCCGCCATTTTATTGTTGACACAATACTACGGCCGTGGTATTCTCGCCACTCATAGGCTACTTCTCACCATCGGCACATCTCTAAAAAAGGGGACGAATAAATGAAGAAGAGAGGCTATGCAATCGGTCTGATTGTGGTGATTCTCTGGACGACGGCGTCGGCCTCTTCGGCCGACATCATCAAGGGTTTCACGTCCCACTGGTATTCAGATTCCAACACCGGGCTGGACTTGCCATTCCGCTTGTTCACGCCGCCGGGTTACGACGCGAATCCGGACAGGGAGTATCCACTGATTCTATTCCTGCACGGGGCGGGCGAAAGTGGCACGAACAATACCTCGCAAATCAATTCCAACATCGACAACCTGATTGCTCACGCAAAAAGGGACGAGTATGCCGCGTTCATCCTCGCGCCGCAGACGAACTCGGGTTGGCTCACCTATGGCGACGATCTCTCGTCCGCGTCGAGCGCGACCATGGCGGTCGTCAATCTGGTCCAGGACTACTTTCGAATCGATCCGAGGCGTCTGTACGTTACCGGTTTATCGATGGGCGGCGGGGGAACTTGGGATATCATCGGCAAACGCCCAAACTACTTCGCCGCGGCAATGCCCATCTGCGGCTACGGCGATGACTCCAAGGCCGTGAACATGGTGGACCAACCGATCTGGGCGTTTCACGCCGCAAACGACGGCACGGTCTCGGTCGAATACACGCGCGAAATGGTCAATGCGGTTCGCGCCGCCGGCGGCGATCCGCTCTACACCGAGTACGCAACCGGTGGACACGGCATCTGGGGTACCGTCTATGCCGCCGACGCCCATTACGATTGGATGTTCAGCCAAGTGCTGCCCGCCCCCATACCCGAGCCGGCCGCGATCGGCTTGGTGCTCTCGGGCCTTCTGACAATGCTCCAAGGCCGGGGCCGAAACCGGTCGAGACGGCGAGCCACTCGTCGCCGTCGCCGCGGCCACGTCGAACCGCTCGAGGACCGGCGGATGCTGACGGCCTACCTCGTCGATTCGCTGAACGACACGGTCATGGACGACGGGCTGACCACGCTCCGCGAGGCACTCTTGGCGGCCAACACCAACGTGGAACTATGGGGCGGCGTCGTTCCGGCCGGCAGCGCCGTCGAGCCCGACACCATCGAGTTCGATCCGGACCTGTTCACCGATGGCGCGAATCCCGTGTTGGGGACCATCGTCCTCGCGCCGGGCGACGGGGCTCTGACGATTTCCGATCCGGCCGGCGTCCACGTCCAAGGACCCGGCGGCGAGTTGCTGACGATTGACGCTGCCCATGCCGGTCGAATCCTCGTCGTTGGCGGCGGCGCCCAGGCCAGTCTGTCGGACCTCACGCTCGTCAACGGCGCGACGCCGGATTTGGGCGGCGGGATCTACAACGCGGGCACGCTGTCCCTCGCCCGCGCGACGATCTCGGGCAATCGCACGACAGGCCTTGAGTTTGGCTACGGCGGGGCGATCTACAACCAGGGCAACCTATGGATTACCGATTCCACCATCTCGGGAAACTCGGCCGGCAGCGGCGAATACAGCATCGGCGGGGCGATCGCCAACGGCGGCATGCTTTCCCTTGTCGGCTCGACCATCTCGGGCAATTCCGTGGCGGGCTCCGAATATGGCGCCGGTGGAGCGATTTACAGTTATGGCGATCTGTCCATCAGCAGTTCGACCATCGCCGACAATTCCGCGAGCGGCAGTTACCTTGCCTATGGCGGCGGGGTATACAGCAGCGGGACACTCTCCGTCACGCAGTCGACCCTCGCTCGGAATTCGGCCAGTGCGACCCAGTATTACGCTTATGGGGGCGCAATCTATGGCGAGGGCGATCTCTCCGTCGCCGAATCCACCGTTGCGGACAACTCCGTCTTGGGTTACTACTACGCCAACGGCGGCGGGATGTATGTTTACGGCACGCTGACCCTCGCCGACTCCACCGTTTCGGGTAATTCCGCGACCAGTTCCATCAGCAGCACCAGTGACGACTACGGCGCCTATGGCGGCGGCGTCTACGGCGATGGCGCGCTCGCCATTACCGGGTCGACTTTCTCGGGAAACTCCGCGACCGCTTCCGGCAACGCCCACGGGGGCGGACTCTCCGGCAACGGCACGCTTTCGATCACCGATACCCTCATCGCGGACAATTCCACGATCGCCGCTTCCTATGCTCGAGGCGGCGGCGTCCACAACACGGGCACCCTCTCGCTCNNGGGTGACAAGCGCTTCCTTCTATGGCTTCGGCGGCGGTCTTTATAACGAAAAGACACTCGTCATCGCCGAATCGACCATCTCGGGAAACTCCGTTGCCAACACAACGTCGGGAGGCAGCGTCCTCACGGGCGGCGGGGGAATCTGCAACTACCGCGGCACGACCGACATCGTCCACTCAGTGGTCTCGGGCAATTCCACCTCCGGGAACGCCTGCCACGGCGGCGGAATTCATGTCGTCGCGGGCACCGTAACGGTCGGTCGTTCGACCCTCTCCGAAAACTACGGGCACCTGGGCGGCGCGGCGTACAACAGCGCCACACTCATCGTTCGCGATTCGACCGTCGCCGACAACTCCGCGTACGCCGCCGGCGGACTGTGCAACTACGGCGACTTGACGGTCATCGGTTCGACGCTCTCGGGAAATTGGACCACGTCCACGGTCGCCGGAGCAGTCGGCAACTTTGTTCGCACTCTGCCGTCAAACCTCACCATGGTGAACTCGACCATTTCCGGTAATTCGGCCACCGCCGGAAGCGCAATCTACGCCTCCGGCGCGAACAGCGTCGTCTCCATCACGAACTCGACGATCACCGCCAACGTGAACACCATGTCCAGCGGCGCGATTTACGTCTCCGGCGCTGCGATCACGCTTCACAACACGGTCGTCGCCGGAAACACGGGCGGCAACGGCTCGCAGATCACCGGCAAGCTGTCGTCGAGCAGCTCCTGCAACGTGATCGGCATCTCCACCGGGCTGACCGGCATCGTCGACGGCGTCGGCGGCAACCGGATCGGAGCGATCGGCTCGCCGATAGACCCCCTGTTGGGCCCCCTGACCGACAACGGCGGCCCGACACGGACTCATGCGCCCTTGCCCGGTAGCCTCCTGATCGACGCCGGCAACGACAGCCGGGCCGTCGACGCGCAAGGGATGCCGCTACGGGCGGACCAGCGTGGTTGGCTCCGCCCGTTCGGCACGGTCGACATCGGCGCCGTCGAGGTCCAGCCGCCGGGACTGCCGTTGGCCAACGACGATGGTTTCGTTGTCGACCAGGACGCGTCGATCGTGATCGACGTATTGGCAAACGACTTCTGCACCACCGAGGATCCGCTGGAAGTCCAACTGGTCGGGGGCCCGGCGCACGGGACGCTCCAACACCGTCCTGATGGAACGCTGACCTACACCCCCGACCCGGCGTTCTGGGGCGTGGACACTTTCTCGTACCGAGCCGCCAATGGAGCCTTGCTCTCGAACACGGCCGCGGTGGTCGTGTCGGTCATCTCGCCCGACAGCATTCTCGTGACCACCGCCGACGACGAGATCGACGGCGATTGGTCGCCCGGCGACATCAGCTTGCGCGAGGCGTTGCGGATGGCCGCGCCAAGCTCGGTCATCCAGTTCTCGGCCGACCTGCTGGGTCGGGTCATTCGGCTGGATCATTCGGACGGCGGACTGGAGGTCTCCAACGTTCAGATTGTCGGGCTCGGCGCGGAGTACCTGACCATTGACGGCTTGAACCGATGCAGGGTGATCGAGGTCGGCGGCACATCGCTTATTTCGCACGTGTCCATAACCGGCGGCTCGAACGGCGGCATCCATGCCGTCGCCGGCGCGCGGCTGACCGTGGCGAATTGCGATATTCTCGGAAATACGTCGTATGGCGGCTCCGGAATCTACAACAACGGCGGAACGGTCGACGTTGTTGACAGCCGGATCATGAACAACGTGGTCAACGAATACGCGTTCGCCGGTGGCGGCGGAATCCTGAACCGCGGCACGATGACCGTCACCCGATCCCTCGTCGCGAACAACTGGGCGCGAACCGCCACGTCCGGCAACTACCTCGGCAACCGCGGCGGCGGAATCCTCAATGAGGGAACCCTCGTGCTCGTCGATTCAACCGTCTCGGGCAACAGCGCCCGCTACGCGGGCGGGGGCGTCTCGAACTACGGCGGCGACCTAACCGTCAGCCATTGCGAGTTTGTGGGCAATTCGGCCGACTCCCACGGCGGCGCGCTGGAGCACGGTTTGACGCGCGGCGCCGTCGTGAACGACTCGCTCTTCTCCGGAAACGCGGCCGTGTCGAACGGCGGCGGGGCGATCGCGACCAGCGATGGCCCCATGACCGTAACGCGATCCACCTTCGTCGCCAACGCGACCACGGGCTCTTCCGCCAACGGCGGCGCGCTCTATTGCACGAGCGGGCCCGTTGCGATCGTGAATTCCGCCTTCTCTGGCAACACGACGGTCCGACTTGGTGGAGCGATCTACGTCGCCTCGTCTCAAGTCGCGCTGACCGTCCAAAACTCGACCATCGCCGGAAACACGGCCTCGCGAGGCGGCGGCCTGGCCAACGCCGCGGAAGCCGTCGTCATCAATTCGATCTTTGCCCTGAACGCGGCGCCGACCGATCCGAACTTTTACGGCACGCTGCACGCCGACAGCGGTTTCAATCTGATCGACGTGGATCCGCTCTTCGTTTGTAATCCGGGCTCGGGCGACGCAGTGGGCGACCTCCGACTTCGGCGCGGCAGCCCGGCGATCAACGCGGGCGACAACGCCCGGGCCGTCGACGCCGACGGCACTCCCTTGCTGGTGGACCTGGACGACCAGCCGCGGATCGTCTATGCAACGGTCGATATCGGGGCCCATGAATACTGCATGGTGGCCGACGCCAACCGGGACGGCGCGGTCGACGAGTTCGACGCCAAGATCATGGCGAACAACTGGGGTCGCTCGGGCACAACCTCGGCCGACGGCGACTTCAACGGCGACGGCGTCGTCAACGCCATCGACGCGGCCATCCTGGCGGCGCATTTCGGAACGCATTCGATGCCGCAGGGGCCCGGCGATGCCAACGACGATGGCGCGGTCGACGAGGCCGACCTCAAGATTCTGGCGAGCAACTGGGGCCGCGCGGGCATGACCTGGGCCGACGGCGATTTCAACGGCGACGGCGTCATCAACGCCTTCGACGCGGCCATTCTGGCGGCGAATTTCGGAGCCACGCTGGCGACGGGCGAGACGATGGCGAGCGAACGGTCGACCCCGGCCGAGTCGATGTTCGGCGATGCGACTTGTTTCGTTGGGCCGTTGCCGGTTGGCCCGGTGGCGTCGGCGCGTCCGTGGATCGAGCCGGTGGGACGGACGGCACAACAGAGGGCTGACGCCCTCCGCTCGCCTGGGTTGGTTGTCGCGGTGATGAGTGAATCGGCGGTTGCCGCCGCTGCCGGTGACGCTGCCGCCATCGACAATGCTGCTGCCGTCGATCATGCCCTGGTGGAGGACTATGGGGCGCGGAGTTTCGAACCGTCGGCGTTCGACCACCACCGCCTGGCGTGGTTCCACACGCTGGCCCGGCGGAACGCCGCGCGGCAAGCGGGCGACCGTCCGACGGCGGTGCATCGCCTGGCCGTCGTNNTCGCTGGCGCTTCGGGTTAGTGTGGCGAGCCTACAGCCAGGCGGCCATGAAGCCGCCGTCGACGTTGACCGACGTGCCGGTGATGAAGCCGCCGGCCTTCTTCGATACGAGCAGCAGCAGCGCGCCGATTAGTTCCTCGGGCTCGCCGAAACGCCGCATCGGCGTGCCTTGGATGATCCGGTCGGTGCGTTCCTGGGTCAACAGTTTGCGGTTCTGTTCGGCGGGGAAAAAGCCCGGGCAAATGCAGTTCACCCGGACGCCCGTCGTGCCGAAGTCGTCGGCGACGTTGCGAGTCAGGCTTAAGACGCCCGCCTTCGAGGCCGCGTAGCCGAACACGCGCGACAGGGGCAGATGCGACGTGACGCTGCCGATATTGACAATGGCTCCCTCGCCGCGCTCGACCATGTGGGCGCCGAAGACCTGGCAGGCGAGGAACGTCCCCTTCAGGTTGATGGCCATGACCCGATCCCACCACTCCTCGGTGTGTTCGAGGAAAGGCGTGCCGTTATTCACGCCGGCGGCGTTCACCAGAATGTCGCAGCGGCCGGTCGGTTTCTTGGCCTCTTCGAGCAGCGACTCGATCGACTCGCGCTTGGTCACGTCGACCAGGGCCCAGCTCGCCTTGCCGCCGAACTGTTCGATTTCGGCAACGCGAGCCTTGCAGGCTTCTTGGGCGACGTCGGCGACGACAACATGCGCGCCGGCCGCGGCCAACCCGCGACACAACGCGCCGCCGAGCACGCCGCCGCCGCCGATGACAACGGCCGTTTGCCCGTCAAGCCCAAACAAGTCGTGTAAGTATTCGGATGACATGATCTGGTCTCCGTGAGTCGTTGGTTGTTCTCAAGATTGGAACCGCGGATGAACGCGAATAAACGCGGATGAGGGACGATGAGACAAAAAAACGTCATCTGCGTCTATCTGTGTTCATCCGCGGTTCCCTTCTGTGTTTCTCGTTGGCGGTTTGGCCGTCGAAATCCGATCGTTGGCACTCACCCTTGACGCGAGCGGATTGCTTTTTCGCGTTGTCGGGCGTGGGTGCTTTCGCGGGTGTACCGCGCGAGGAAGACCAGCAGGCCCAGCAGGATCGGCGGAATCGGAGCCAGAAGCCACGCCAGCTTCTTGTACGAGAGCCGGATTTCCATGACCTTTTCCTTCTCCTCGGTCCGCTTTTCCTTGATCGTCTGGTCGCGCGAGCGTTCGAGTTTCTCGACTTCTGCGTTGAGCCTTTTCTGGCCCGCCTGCTGAACCATGGCGACGCGCCGCGCGATTTCCATAAGGTCGAGCTTTTCCGCGCGTATGCGCTGTTCGAGGTCGCGGACCTGCTCGTTGAGCTTGTCCTGTTCCTTTTGCCGCGCCGCTTCGAAGTCCTTTTGGCTTTCGGCGATCGCCTCGGCCACGTCCTCGCGGGTCTTTTCCGTTTCCTTCTCGATACGAGCCAGCGGACGGTGTTGCCGGCGACGCTTGCGAATGTCGATAAACCGCGAATCGTCGGCCAACTCGTCGAGCACGTTCAGGACAAACGTGATGTTGTCGAACTCGAAATACACGTCCACCTCGGGATCGTCGCCGCGACGGCGAAGCTCGAAGAACGGTTGGGTCAGCATGTCGATGTCGGCGACCAACACGACGTTGATCTTCGAGACTGTTGGTTTCTCGGACGATTCTCCTTCCGGCAATTCGGTTGGGTCGGCGGCTGGCGTTTTGATCTCGCCGCGAATCCGCGCCGCCATCACATAAGCTTCCCCGGTTGGCCTTCCAGGTCGTGGGATCGATACGCCTTGTTGCTGTCGAAGCTGCATCATCTCCATCAGTTCGTCCAGTTCGACCGTGCCGGTGAGC
Source organism: Planctomycetaceae bacterium (assembly GCA_003532715.1). Classification (GTDB taxonomy): domain Bacteria; phylum Planctomycetota; class Planctomycetia; order Pirellulales; family Thermoguttaceae; genus UBA11386. Next base: position 8,091 of record DOEZ01000227.1, on the reverse strand, counting down.
GTGCCCGTTTCGACCAGCGGCTCGAACTCCAGCGGCGACACATTCAGACGGACGATGGTGCCCGGGAAGGGGAAGAGCAGTTGCTGCAAGCCCGAGGTAATCGGGTCGTCGGGGTTGAACGGCCGGTCGGTCCCCGATCCCTTGTCGACGAAGACGAACTCGGGCTCTTCGCCAAAGTGTTCGACCTTGGGATAGGGATTGTATTTTTGCCACACGATCGTTCCCGGCGCGAATCGCACGCCCAACAACTCCCAGAGGTCCTTGATCTCGCCCTTGGGCGGCGCTTGGGGCTGCTGAAACATCATCATCATTTGGTCTTGGGCCGATCGACGCGGCTGGCCCGTGCCGGGCACGCCCGCCAGCAGCGGCGCGGGGTCCTCGAAGATGGCCGTCGGAACGCCGCTTCGCACCGCGTCGACGAAGTGTTGCATCGGCTCGGGGCCAAGCGAGGAGGGCTGTACGGCCAGCAATACGTCGAAGTTCCCCGGGTCGATCGGCTGCGAGGCATCGACGCGCACTACCTCGAATTGCTTCTCCAGTTCCTCGATAATCGGCCAGGGGGGAACCGTGCCCTGCATGCTGGCCTGACCGAAAAGCGGTGCGTCGGTCAAAAGGACGCCGATCTTCTTACGATTCTCTTCGAGGACCGTGCAAATCGAGCGAACCAACTCATATTCGATGGGAATGCCGCGATCGAGGAACGGAATGGTCACCCGGTTTAAGCCGGAGCGAATCGACACGCCCATGAATATCCGTTCGACGCTGTACTTGCCTCCTTGGCGGTTGAGCACTTCGCGCGGCGTGATGCCGTAGCGATCCTCGGCGATGGTCGCTTCCTTGGTGAGGTCCTCGGTCTGGATGATCTGCTGCCGAATTCGGCTAGGATTCAACGCCGCCAACTCGCGAATCGTGTTTTCGAGGTTCTTCTTCGTTCGCAGATAGGACTCGGGGACGTTTGGGCTGACGAAGGCCTCGATCAGCACGACGCGGTCGCCCTCGAGATCCGTCAGCAGCCGCTTCGTTTCCTTGCTCAACGACGTGAGTTGTTCCGTGGTGACGTCGACGCGGACCTCGTGCTGGCGTGCGAACACGACGGCGCTCGTGCCGATGATGGCAAGGGCGAGCGTCCGAACGAGGTAGTGCAGTCCCATGAGCGCCCGCCCGCGTCGGCCCCAGTGCCGCTGGCCGATCAGAACCATGCACAGGTAGAGCATGACGACGATCGTGACCGCGTAGAAGACGAAGCCCATCAGGCTCAACGTCCCACGACACGGCGCGGTCAGGTTGTCGCTGATTTCCAACAAAACAGGCAGCAGATTGCCAAACACTCCGGCCAGATACATGGTCAGCGTCGCCAGGCCGATCAGCACGGCCAGCACCACGTTGAACCAACTCCCCAGCAGCCAGGCGAGCGTCAAATTCCGCGTGAGGAACGAGGCCACCATGCCGATCGCCAACATGGGCAGGCCCATCAACCAGTAGCCGAAATAGGTTCCGAAGAATAATCCAACGTCGATCGAGGGATGGAGGATTTCCGCCCGATCGGGACTGGCCAGCGCGTTAAGCAGAATGTAATTCGGCACGAGCGAGAAGAGCAGCGCGACAGTGTAAATCGCCACGGCCGCCAGATACTTCCCCAGAACGATGTCAAAATCGCTCCCCGGCATCGACAGCAGTAACTCGTCGGTTCCGTCGCGTCGCTCGCCGGCCCATAGCCCCATGGTGATGGCTGGTACGAACAGGAGCATGATGAACGGATACAACGCGGTGAGGATGTCGAGATTCGCCAGGTTCGCGTCGTAGAACATGTCGGAGCCGAAATTGACCACCGCGTTCAGCAGGACGAACAGGGCGATGAAGGCGTAACCCGTCAGACTGGAATAGAAGCTGACGAAGTTCCGAACGAAAACCGCGCGTAGTATATTGAAGTTCATGACAGAATCACCGAATGGATCAGGTTATCCGTTTTGGGAAAAATGGGATCTCGGTCGAAGGTTTGCCGCATCACTTGGCGCCGGCGCCGCTGAGTTCGCGGAATCGGACGTCGAGCGGCTTGTTGGAGGCGAATTCCTTGGTCGAGCCGTCGAACAGCAGGCAGCCCTCGTCGATGAACAGGACGCGATCGGCCATGGCCTCGACCTCCTGCATGATGTGGGTCGAGAGCAAGATGGTCTTGTTTTCGCCGAGTCGCCGGATCGTTTCGCGGACTTCGTGGATCTGGTTCGGATCGAGCCCGGCCGTCGGCTCGTCGAGGATCAGCACTTCGGGCTCGTGCAACAACACATGCGCCATGCCGACGCGCTGGCGATAACCGCGAGAGAGCTTGCTGATCGGCTTGTTCGCGACGCTTTCGAGCGCGCACTGCTCGATGACCCGGGCGATCCGGTCACGGCGATGCGAGCCGAACAATCCCCGGGCACTGGCGAAGAATCGCAACAGGGCGTTGGGCGTCATGTCGGGATAGAGGGGGCCGTTCTCGGGTAGGTAGCCCAACAGCTTGGCGCCTTCTTGGCGATCGGTCGTCATGTCGTGTCCGGCGATCCGCGCCACGCCGGTCGTCGGGGCCAGGTAGCCGGTCAACAGCCGCATCGTGGTGCTCTTGCCCGCGCCGTTCGGGCCCAAAAAGGCCACCACTTCGCCGCGGCGAATCCGAAACGAGACGTTCTCGACCGCCGGGAAACCGCCGAAATGCTTCGAGAGCCGCTCGGCCTCGATCATGACGCGCTCGCGTGCGTCCGACGCGCCCGGGTTGGCCGCCTCGTCAACGGCCGGCTGGGAACTAGGAGAATCACTCATGAACAACGCTCCTTGGAAGGAAACGGTCGAGACCGGGTATCGTCAAGGATTCAGTTTCCGCTTGCCACCTCCCGGAAGACAACCACTCGTGGGCTGATGTGAAGATGGCGTATCCACGGGGGGTGGGCCGGGTCCTGCCCGGCTCCTGGTGGAATTTCGCATTGTACCGACCTGGCGCGGGGTGTCAACAGCGGTTCGGAATGCACCAAGAGGAGGGGTTTCTCCTGGCTCGACCGACCTTAATGGCTGGCATGGCGATGTCTCAGCCTGGGGACAATCCACACGGTCAATAGGAGCAGCAGGACGACCGTGCTCGGTTCGGGGATAGGGGTGCCGACGGTGAGGACGGTGTAGCCGGAATGAGGCCCAGCCGTCTGATACTGGAGAGTATAGTCAATGCCGGAGGTACCGGAGGCGAGCGAGGTCCAGTCGCCGGTGGTCCCGATCGAATCGTCCCAGTAGCGGATGGCATCGGTGCCTCGGACCTGATCGAGGAAGGTGGTCAGCGAGTCGTCGAGGTCGCCGAGCAGGGCGAGCATGCCGCCAGTGGACATGTTAATGAAGCTTTCTCCATCTTCGTTGACATCGATCGCCAATTTGCCATCAACGCGGACCAATCCTTGGTTAGTGATGGTCAGAGTTCCACTACCAAAGGAATCGTACCCATAAAGGTTGCCACCGACGCAGAGATCACCACTTCGATGTATTCCAAGGTTGCCGCGAGAGGTGAGTGTCGAGCCAGGGCCATCAACCGTCACGACTGCTACCGAGCCATCAAAATGGCCGATCGAGGCTTCGCCAAAGGTGACCCTGGCGCCGTTGGTAATATTTAGCGTGGCATTGCCACTGACGCCGACATGGAGTTTTGTCTGGTTGTTCCATGTCGAGTTCGCTCCATCAACCGTCACGTTGGCCGACGAGTACATTCCATAGGCAACCATGCTGAACTCATAGTTATTCACGGTTCCGCCGTTGGAGATTCTCAGCGTTCCGTGGCTGCTGTAACCGTGACCAACATAAATGTAGCCCGCACCATTGTAACTGTTGTTCCATATTGAATCAGCGCCGTCGACCATCACTTCGCCAGAAGTGTGATCGCCATAGGCGATATAGCAGCCATCACTTCTGACCTTTCCACCGTCGATGATGTGCAACCTCCCATTACCAGATCGCCCAACGTAGAGACCCCCGTTGTTCCATGTTGAATTCTTTCCGCTAATGGTTGCTATGCCAGAAGATCCATCGTGGAAGCCTAGATAGCCAGTTCCCGAGTCGACGGTGACCCCGCCTTGAATTGCCATGGAAGCGCTGCCGCGATATCCCACTCCCAGTCTTCCTGTCGAGTTCTGGTTAAGATTCAGAGTGACGTCCTTTTCTGGTCCGGAGAATACAAAGGTCCGATTGGGACTATGTGCGGGATCAAAGACGAAATCCAAATCTGTTACGATCCCGTTCGTGTTGATGGTGCCGGTGCCCGTTAGTCGGTCGGGTGTGGGAAAGAAGAGAGAATTGGTGGTCAGCACGCCTCCGTTGGCGCCAAAGTTAATAGTCCCCGCCGAGTTCTGATAGTAGGTAATATAGGTATCCCGCGAAGCGACATGTCCGCCATTGATGATATTCAGTGTTCCTCTGCCAGAGCAGGCGACAAAAAGTTCCCGAGTATTGGTCCATAGTGAGTTGGCGCCATCGACCGTTACCGTCCCTGTCGCAATAGGTGAATGACCAATAAAACCAACGCCATCTGTTATGCTACCACCGTTGATTGTCATTCCACCTGTTTTTGTCTTGCCTATATAGGAAGTGGTTTTGTCATCCCATGAGGTTGGGTCGACGGGCAGGACGTCGCCCGTCGTGGTCACGGCTGCAAGCAGTGGACTGGATGTAAGAGCGAGAAAAGCAACGGCGAACGCTTGAAGGTAACGAGAGTGGAACATAGAGACCCCCTTGCTTTGGTATTTGTACGAGATCAAAGAACTCCTGATATCCACGAAAGTAACGTTAGCGAGTATTGTACACTATACTTGGCGGGATCAATACTCCCCCTTGTTGAGGTAAGGGTTGGGGTGGTGAAAGGCCGCAGTCCTGGAGCGAATGG
>DOEZ01000227.1:0-3169 GCA_003532715.1 Planctomycetaceae bacterium | reverse complement strand
CGTGGCAACCACCATTTCAAAAGCCGATACTAACCCCGCCGTCGACCGGCAGGATGACGCCCGTGACGAACTTGGCCGCCGGGGAGCACAGATAGGTTGCCGCCCAGCCGATGTCCTCGGGTGCGCCAAAGTGGTGCATTGGCGTGCGGCCAAGGATGTTCCTCTTGCGAGCCTCGTCGGTCTCGACGGTTCGTTGGAGCATGGGCGTGTCGATCCAGCNNCGCACGCCCAGCGAAGACGTTTCCGCGGCCAGCGTGCGGACCATGCCCAGGTAGGCCGATTTGGCGGCCGAGTAGGCCATCACCAGCGGGATCCCCAGAAACGACGCCATCGACGCGATGAACAGCACGTTGCCGTGCCGCCGATCGATCATGCCGGGCAGCGCCGCGCGCGTCAGATTGTGCGCGCCGATTACATGCGTCTGGAGCACCGCGTCGAACTCCTCGGCCGTCGTTTCGAGTGCCGACTTCTTCAAGTGCGTGCCGGCGTTGTTCACGAGTATCGAAAGCGGCCCCACCTCCCGTTCGATCCGCTCGATGAGGATGTCGGGAGCGCGCCGGTCGGTCACGTCGTGAATTTGATAAGTGGCCATCTCGCCAAGCCCCTCGCACGCTCGCCGCAAGGGATCCTCGCGGCGTCCCACGAGTACGACGCGCGCGCCGGCCGCGACGAAACATCGGGCGATTCCCAGGCCGAGGCCCGTTCCGCCGCCCGTGATCAGCGCGAGCTCACCGTCTAGTCGAAATACATCTGAGTTCATTTTTAGGTACGGTTACGAGTTGGCGGAAATGGCAATTGACCCGGCGACATGCGAGCCGTAACATTGAACATTATAGGGCGGTTCGAATCGCCGAGTCAATCTGGAGCCTGTTATCATGCGAGTCACCCGGCTGGAAACGTGGCGCACGCGACGAGGTCGACAGTTGTTCGATACGGCCCGGCAGGGTCGCGCGCCGATGGATTGGGATTTGGTCGTTCTTCGCCTTCACACCGACGAGGGCCTGCATGGCGAGGCGACCGCCATCGGCGTGCGCTCGAGCGTGATCACGCAGCAGTATCTGCACGAGCTGATCGCGCCGGTTGTCTTGGGCCGGTCGGTCCACGACCGCGAGGCTATCTATCACGAACTGTGGAACATCGATCGGCACATCACGTTCTTTCCCAACTACCTGCCGGGTCCGTTGGACGTCGCACTGTACGACATCGCGGCGAAGGCGGCCGGATTGCCGTTGTACCAATACCTGGGTGCCTATCGCGAGTCATTGCCCGTCTACGCCAGCAGTCTTTGGCTGGCGCGTCCGGAGGACTATGTCGAGGAGGCCCGGCGCTACGCGGCTCGCGGCTTCGGGGCCTACAAGATCCATCCCCCCGGCCCCTCGCCGCTGGACATGGAGGTGCATCAGGCGGTGCGCGACGCGATGGGGCCCGACTACGTGCTCATGTCGGATCCGGTGGGTGAGTACACGCTCGAAGAGGCAATCCGAGTGGGCCGGCAACTCGAACGGCTCGACTTCCATTGGTTCGAGGAACCGTTCCGCGACTTCGAGTTGGACAAGTACCGAAAGCTCTGCGCGGCGTTGGACATCGCCGTCGCCGGCACCGAAACGACACGCGGCGGTCCCTGGGGCGTGGCCCAGGCGATCAAGTTCGACGCCGTCGACATCGTCCGCGCCGACGTCTCGTGGAAGCCGGGCATCACGGGCACCCTGAAGATCGCCGCGCTGGCCGAGGCGCATGGCCTACAATGCGAACTGCACACGACGACGATGGGCCCCATGGACATCGCCAACGTTCACGTCTCCTGCGCGATCCGAAACTGCGAATACTATGAGATGTTCGTGCCCGACGACGTCTTTCGATTTCCGATGAAGGATCCGTGGCCGTTCGACGAGCAAGGCCGAATTCACGTGCCGCAAGGCCCCGGGCTGGGCATTGAACTCGACTGGGACGCCATCGAAAACAACTGCCTCGAACACCGCGTGAGCGAGTAGAAGTAGGGGAAGGCGAGAGAAGAAACGAGTCGCCAAGGGCTCGACTCCTCGTCCATGGACGAGTCCGCTCCGCTCTGCCACGTCCGGCCCGACGCGCCGCCGATCCTGCTAATGACCGGCGACCGCGAGATGGAGATGCTGGGCCGTTACGAAGAGAACGCCTACTTCATGCGCATGCTCAAAGTCGCCGGTCACCAGGACGTCATGTTGTACGAACTCCAGGGTCACGGTCACGCCATGTTCGACCCGGCCGTGGTTCCCCTGTTGCGATGGATCAAAGAAAAGAGCGGGGATAAGTCCAATTGATGGACCGGAAGTAATTGGACTTCTTCGCACGTGGCAATCATGGCGTTCCGCCGCCCAAGACCGAACCCCGACCGTAAGGGAGCGGACCGAACTTACCACGAAGGGCACGAAGATAAGCGAGAAAACCTATCACGAGCGACACGGAGGCAGAGTCTTGGTTTTCGAACAGACGTTTTGACAGCCGTCTTTGTGCCTTCGTGTCTTTGTGCGAGCATGATTCTCATACGGAGACACAGAGATGCCGCGAGAAGAAGCGGAATGCGATGTTTCCCCGCTTTCCGTGGTGTCACGGCGGAACTTCCCGCGAGATTTCGTCCCATGCCGATAGCCGCGGGTCGCGGGCGCCGTACATCGCCACGAGGTGCTCGCGGACCCAGATGCGATCGAATACGTCGCCCTGCGTCCGTAGGACTTGTTCGACGTCGGCCAAGTCCTTGCGGCGGAAGAAAATCATCTTGAAAACGGCCAGCGATTCGGCGTCCCACACCATGACGGGCCGGTTGGCAAGCTCCATGCGTCGGCGGCGAGTCCGGGCCGCCTCGTAGAACGGAATCGTGGGCAAGAACACGTCCAGACGCATCCCGGCGTACTTCACGCTGCAATAGCCGTGTTCGCGAAGCGACCGTGTGGTCTCGATGGCCCCGAATTCGCAATCGAGCTCTTGGAGCAAGGCGATGCACTCCGTCGGGCGATCGGGGGGCAGGAAAATGGTCAGATCAACATCCACCGTGCCTCGCGGCGCGGACCAATAACCCAGCGCGATCGCGCCGCCCAGAGCGTAGTCCCGACCCCGGGCTTCAAGCTGCTCGGCCAATCGGCCGGCAGCCGTCGTGGCGTCGATTGGCGGCTTAGCTCCGGACACGAGCGGCGTG